>NZ_JBSGFD010000100.1:0-30198 GCF_053603215.1 Kitasatospora sp. NPDC004240
ACCGCATAAGAAATTGTCTCCGGTTGTAATTGAGTTCATCAGTGTGGAATTCCGTTCAGGGGACGAGCCGGTGGAGCACGTCCGTCCCGCCACCGAGGGCCGGGACGGCGTGCGCGGCGATCGCGGCTCCGCCGGCGCCGAGCAGGACCCCGGTGCCGGCCAGCAGCAGCTGTTCGGCGACGAACATCCGGGCGACCTGGCCGGCGGTGAAGCCGAGCGCCTTGAGCAGGGCGATGTCGCCGGTCCTGGCCCTGATCCGGGCGCCGGCCGCGCCGGCCACCGCGAGGGCGGCCGAGAGCAGCGCGGCCAGCCCGCTGAGTCCGAGCAGCAGGCCGGCCAGCCGGTCGTCCTGCTGCCGCGCGGCCCGGGCGTCCAGCCAGGTGGTGATCCGGGAGACCCGGTCGGCCCCGAGGATGCTGACCACCCGCTGGGCGGTGTACCCGGCGTCGTCGGGGTGGGCCAGCCGCAGGCCGACGGTGAGGCCGTGCGCCGCGCGGTCCGGCTGGACCAGGTCGAGGGTGGCGGGCGGGCCCCAGCCGAGGTCGTGGCCCGCAGCCGGGGCGGGGAGCTGGTCGGGGCTGTCCGCGATGCCGAGGACGCGCAGTTCGACGGGCGCGCCGTGGCTGTCGAGGACGGTCAGGACGTCACCGGGGCGGGCCCAGGCGGCCTCGGCCGCGGACTCCTCCAGCACGACGCCGTGGGCGTCGCCGGGGTCGAGCCAGGTCCCGGACCGCAGCGACGGGCGGGCCGCCCCGGGGGTGTCCGCGCGCAGCACGAGCGTGGTGCGGTCGGCCGCGCGCGGCCCGATGAGTGTGGTCTCGGCCGTGTGCTGGGGCGGTGACACCGCGAGGACGCCGGGTTCGCGGGCGAGTACGGCGGCGGACGGCTCGTCGCCGTCGCCCGCGGCGGACGCGGACGGCCGGAGGTCGATCCGGACGTGGGGCGATCCGGCGTCCCGGAACTGCCGCTGCCACGGGTCGGCGGCGACGCCGAGGAGCGCGCCGGCGAGCAGCAGCGCGGCGACGGTGCCGCCGGTGGCGAGGACGATCAGCAGGGCGTGGAGGCGGTGCGAGCGCAGGTCGGCCCGGATCCAGCGGAGGAGTGCGCGCACCGGCTCACCCGCCGAAGTCGATGACGTCGCGGACCCCGTTGGCGCTGCGCCAGGCGGCCGGGGGCTCCTCCACCCGGGCGTCGTCGGCGATCCGGCCGTCGAAGAGGCTGACGACCCGGTCGGCGGTGCTCGCCGCGCGGGCGTCGTGGGTGACCAGCACGATGGTGGTGCCCTGCTCGTGGTAGCGGCTGAGCAGGGCGAGGACGTCGCGGGTGCTGCGGCTGTCGAGGTTCCCGGTCGGCTCGTCGGCGAGGAGCAGCTGCGGCCGGTTCACCAGCGCGCGGGCCAGGGCGACCCGCTGGCGCTCGCCGCCGGAGAGTTCCCCGGGCCCGGCGGCGGCCTTGTGCGCGAGGCCGAGGTCCTCCAGGAGTTCCCGGCGGCGTTCGCGGGCGGTGCGGCCGGACACGCCGGCGAGCAGCGCGGCCAGTTCGATGTTGTCGGCGACGGAGAAGTCGGGGAGCAGGTTGCCGCTCTGGAAGACGATGCCGTACCGGCGGCGGCGCAGCCGGGCCCAGGCGGACTCCCGCAGGCGGTCCACCCGGCGGCCGTCGAGCCGCAGCTCGCCCTCGTCGGGCCGCAGCAGACCGCCGAGGAGGTGCAGCAGGGTGGACTTGCCCGCGCCCGAGGGGCCGGTGACGGCGACGAACTCGCCCCGGTCGATCCGCAGACTGACGCCGCGGACCGCGGGTATCAGGGTCGAGCCGCTCAGGTGCGAGCGCACCAGGGCGTCGGCGGCCAGCAGCGGCGGCGTGGTCGGCTCCGCGCCGGTCATGTGAGCTCCTCCTGGCAACGCTCCAGCCAGTCGAGGTCGGCCTGCAGGTGCAGGACGGCGCCCTCGATCAGCAGCAGCGAGGTCCGGTTGCCGCGCTCGGTGGCGGCCAGTTTGTTGAGTCCGCGCATCATGTTGATGCAGTGCCGGCGCTGGTTGTTGATCAGTGTCAGCTGGTCGGCGAGGTCGGTGCCGTCGGCCAGGACGAGCTTCATGAAGAACTCGTCCCTGACCCGCGGCCCCTCGGTCGGGGCCTCGAACCAGCCGGCGAGTTCCTCGGTGCCCTTCTCCGTGATCTCGTAGACCTTCTTGTCCGGCCTGCCCTCCTGCGTCACCTCGGTGCCGCGGATCAGGCCGGACTTCTCCAGTCGGCTCAGGGTCACGTAGATCTGGCCGATGTTCGGCTGAGGGTACGCCGCGCCGAAGGTCTGCTCAAGACCCTGCTTGAGCTCGTACCCGTAGGCGGGCTGCCGGGCCAGCAGCGCCAGCAGCTGATGGCGCACCGGGCGTCACCTCTTCCTCTTCGCTGGTTACACCTCGGTCACACAGTACGGGCAGGTGGGTGCCCCCGAGCAGGGAGGCCGTATAAAGGGACGTGCGTCGACGCCCGCCCGCGCCGGCCGACCGAAGGAGCTCCATGGAAAACCGGCCGCCCACCGGGCCCGTCCTGAGCCGTCGGCGTGTGACGCGCGCGCTGGCGGGCGGGGCGGCGGTGCTCGCGGCCGGGGGCGCGTCCGCCTGGTACGGCCTGGCCGGACGCTCGGAGGCGGCGGGCGACCCGGACGGCGTCGGGCCGGTCACGCTGGCCACCGGACGGGACACCACCCACTACCTGCGCGGGCTGCTGGCCGACTGGAACGCCGAGCACCCGGACCAGCCCGCCGAGCTGGTCGAGCTGCCCGAGGCGGCGGACGAGGTGCACGCCCAGCTCGCCGGGGAGTCGGCGGCCGGCGGCGGCCGGTTCGACGTGCTCAACCTCGACGTGGTGTGGACGGCCGAGTTCGCGGCCCGCCGCTGGACGGTGCCGCTGGACGAGTCGGACTTCGCGCTGGACAGCTTCCTGCCGCCGGTCGTCAAGGCCGGCCGCTACGACGGGCGGCTGCACGCGGTGCCGTTCGTCGCCAACGCCGCGCTGCTGTACTACCGCAGCGACGTGCTGGCCGCCGCCGGTGAGCGGCCGCCCACCACCTGGGACGAACTGGCGCGGCAGGCGAGGACGCTGGCGCCCGCGCACGGGCTGTCCGGGTACGCGGGCCAGCTGAGCCCGTACGAGGGCCTCGCCGTCAACGCGCTGGAGGCGATCCGCTCGGCCGGCGGGGACCTGCTGTCCGCCGACGGCGCGGTGGTCGTCGACAGCCCGCAGGCCAGGGCCGGGCTGGAGTTCCTGGCCGGCGGCGTGCGCGAGGGCTGGATCCCGCCGGAGGTGCTCGGCTACCAGGAGGAGGAGTCCCGGGCGGCCTTCGGGCGCGGCGGTCTGCTCTTCCTGCGCAACTGGCCGTACGTCTACCACGCGGTGGGCGCCGCGGGCTCTCCCGTCCAGGGGCGGTTCGGCGTGGTGCCGCTGCCCGGCCCGCACGGGCCCGGCAGCGGTGTGCTGGGCGGCTCGGGGCTGGCGGTCAGCCGGTTCTCCCGGCACCAGCGCACCGCGCGGGCACTGATCGCCCACCTGACGGGCCGGCGGGCGCAGTACCGCGTGCTGGCCGAGGGCGGACTGCCGCCGGTCTGGGCCGACCTCTACGCCGATCCGGAGCTGACGGCCCGGTTCCCCTACCTGCCCGTGCTGCGCACGGCGATCCTGGCGGCCGGGGCGCGCCCCGGTGTGCCGCAGTACCAGCAGCTGAGTCTCGCGTTCAGCGAGACGGCGTTCGAGGTCGTGTCGGGCCGTCGGACCGCGGAGGCGGCGCTGCCCCGGCTGGCCGAGGAGCTGCGCGCCATCGTCGGCTGAGCCGACCTCGCGGGGCCGGTCGGCCCTCTCTGCCCGGCCCCTACCCGCCGGTACCTAACATGTATCTATCTCCGAGCCGAGGTGTCTCCTCGTAGCTCCTGGAAATCCTTGCCTAACAAGGGCTTAACAGCGGCCATCTCTGCCTGCTATACCTAACGCGAATGCATAACCGTTGGAGTAGCGAGATGCCTCACACCCTCCCCGACGGCGACGCGGCCCCCATTCCGCACGCCCGTCCCCACGCCCCCGCCGGCACCCACGCCCCCGCCGGCACCCACGCCGCCGGCGCCGTCCGTGCCTGGTGGCGGGACGCCGTGATCTACCAGATCTACGTGCGCAGCTTCCGCGACACCGACGGCGACGGCGTCGGCGACCTCGCCGGCGTCCGGGAACAGCTGCACCACGTGCGGCAGCTGGGCGCCGACGGCGTCTGGCTCAACCCGTTCTACGTCTCGCCCCAGCACGACCACGGCTACGACATCGCCGACCACTGCGCCGTCGACCCCGTCTACGGCGACCTCGCCGAGTTCGACCGCCTGGTGACGGACTGCCGGCTGCTCGGCCTCAAGCTGGTGCTGGACGTCGTCCCCAACCACTGCTCCAGCGCGCACCCGTGGTTCCGCAAGGCCCTGGCCAACGGCCCCGGTAGCCCCGAGCGGGCGCGGTTCCACTTCGCCGACGGGCGCGGCGAGGACGGGGCACTGCCCCCCAACAACTGGCGGGCCATGTTCGGCGGCCCGGCCTGGACCAGGGTCACCGAGGCCGACGGCCGGCCCGGTCAGTGGTACCTGCACCTGTTCACCCCGGAGCAGCCGGACTTCAACTGGCGCGACCCCGACATCGCCGCCCACTTCGAGGAGGTGCTGCGGTTCTGGCTGGACCGCGGCGTCGACGGCTTCCGGATCGACGTGGCGGCCGGGCTGTACAAGCACCCCGACCTGCCGGACTCACCCGACCCGGACGCCGACGAACGCACCCGCGACTCGGTCAACCCGCTGGCCTGGAACCAGCCCGAGGTGCACGGCGTCTGGCGCCGGTGGCGCGCGGTCTGCGAGGAGTACACCGCCCGCGACGGCCGCCAGCGGCTGCTGGTCGGCGAGGCCTCGGTGCCCACGCCGGCGGAGCAGGCCCTGTACGTGCGCCCCGACGAACTGCACCAGGCCTTCTTCTTCCACCTGCTGCACGCGCCCTGGGACCTCGCCCACTTCCACCGGGTCATCGACGACGCCGTACGGGACATCGCTGCCACCGGATCCACGGTCACCTGGGTGCTCAACAACCACGACCAGGTCCGTACGGTGAGCCGCTTCGCGGGGGAGGACCCCGCCTCGGGCCCCTCCCGGGCCAGGGCCGCCGCCCTGCTGATGCTGGCGCTCCCCGGCGCCGCCTACATCTACCAGGGCGAGGAACTCGGACTCCCCGAAGTCCTCGACCTGCCATCCGAGTCGATCACCGACCCGATCTTCCACCGCACCGGCAGCCGGACCGGGATCCGCGACGGCTGCCGGATCCCACTGCCCTGGTCGGGCGCCGAGGCCCCGTTCGGCTTCAGCCCGCCGGACAGCCCGGCCGCCCCCTGGCTGCCGCAGCCGGCCGCGTTCGCCGCCCACACCGCCGAGCGTCAGCGGGCCGACGCCGGATCCGTGTTCCACCTGTACCGCACCGCCCTCCAGCTGCGCCGTGAACTCCCGCAGCTCGGCGAGGGCGCGCTGCGATGGCTGGAGACCCCGCCCGGGGTCCTCGCCTTCGTCCGCGGCGAGGGCCTGGTGTGCGCCGTCAACTTCGGCGACACCCCCGCGCCCGCCCCGGTCGCCGGTCCTCCCCTGCTCGCCAGCGGCCCGTGCGAGGACGGCCTCCTGCCGCCCGGCACCGCCGCCTGGTGGATCAAGTCCCTTCCGTCCATCGAGATCTGACGATCGATCATCCCGTGAACCCTCCCACCCGCCTCACGAAGGAAGACCCGACGATGAGACTCCGCAGCATGCTCCCCGCCCTGGCCGCCTCCGTCGTCCTGGCCGCCACCGCGACCGCCTGCGGCAGCGGCGGCGGCACCGCCGCCGACTCCGCCACCCAGGAACTCAAGGGGCAGACCCTGACCGTCGCCGCCGTCTGGAGCGGCGCCGAGCAGGAGAGCTTCAAGAAGGTGCTGGACGCCTTCACCGCGAAGACCGGCGCCACCGTCAGCTACACCTCCACCGGTGACAACCTCTCCACCGTGGTCGGCAGCAAGATCGAGGGCGGTGACCCCATGGACGTGGTCATGGTCGCCCAGCCCGGCGTGATCAAGCAGTTCGCCGACAAGGGCTGGCTGGCGCCGCTCCCGCCCGCCGTCACCGACATCGCCAAGAAGAACTACGCCGGTGTGTGGTCCGGCCTCGGCACCGTCAACGGCACCCAGTACGGCCTCTACTTCAAGGCCTCCGACAAGTCGACCGTCTGGTACAGCCCCACCGCCTTCCAGAACGCCGGCGTCCAGCCCCCGGCCACCTTCGAGGAGCTGCTCAAGGTCGCCCGGACGCTCTCCGACTCCGGCACCCCGGCCTTCTCGGTCGCCGGCCAGGCCGGCTGGCCGCTGACCGACTGGTTCGAGAACGTCTACCTCTCCCAGGCCGGGCCCGAGCTCTACGACAAGCTCACCCGGCACGAGATCCCGTGGACCGACCCGTCCGTCATCAAGGCCCTGACCACGCTCGGCAAGGTCTTCGGCGACCGCCAGCTCGTCGCGGGCGGCGGGCAGGGCGCCCTCCAGACCGACTTCCCCACCTCCGTCCAGCAGGTCTTCGGCGCGCAGCCCAAGGCCGCCATGACCTACGAGGGCGACTTCGTCGGCGGCGTCATCGCCTCCGAGCTGAAGAAGAAGGTCGGCACCGACGCCAAGGTGTTCCCCTTCCCCGCCGTGGACGGCGGCAAGGCCCCGGTGGTGGGCGGCGGCGACGCGGCCGTCATCCTCAAGGGGGCCAAGCACGCCGAGGCCGCGCAGAAGTTCGTCGAGTTCCTGGCCGGCCCCGAGGCCGCTGCCGTCTGGGCCAAGGCCGGCGGCTTCATCTCGCCCAACAGGACGGTCGACCTCGCCGTCTACCCCGACGACACCACCCGGCAGTTCGCCAAGTCGGTCATCGACGCCGGCGACGCCTTCCGCTTCGACATGTCGGACCAGGCCCCCGCCGCGTTCGGCGGCACCGCGGGCCAGGGCGAGTGGAAGGACCTCCAGGACTTCCTCGCCAACCCCTCCGACGTCCAGGGCGCCGCGGCCAGGCTCGAAGCCGACGCGGCCAAGGCCTACAAGGGCTGATCCACCATGTCTCTGCGCTCATCCCGCAGGGGCCGGGCCTCCGGTGGCGCCGCCCGGCGCCACCGGGGCCTCGCCCTGCTGTTCGTCCTGCCCACCCTGCTGCTGCTCGGCGCCCTCGTCGTCTACCCCATCGGCTACTCGGTGGCGCGCAGCCTCTTCGACGCCTCCGGCGACCGCTTCGTCGGGCTCGACAACTACGGCGCCGCCTTCACCGACGACGCCACCCTCACCGCCGTGCGCAACAACGCGATCTGGGTCGCCGTCGCCCCGGCGCTGGTGACGGCGGTCGGCCTGGTGTTCGCGGTGCTGACCGAGAAGATCCGCTGGGCCACCGCGTTCAAGCTGCTCGTCTTCATGCCGATGGCGATCTCCTTCCTCGCCGCCGGGATCATCTTCCGCACGGTGTACGACGCGGACCCGCAGCGCGGTGTGCTCAACGCCGCCGCGGTCGCCGTCCACGACACCTTCAACGACCGGCCGACCTACCCGGGCGCCCGGCCGCGCCCCGACGGCGGCCTCGACCAGGCCGGGGGCGACGTCAGGGCGCCGGCCGCCACGCGCGTCGTGCTGGTGCCGCTGGTCGGCGTGCAGCCCGGCACGCTCCCGGCCACCGCCCGTACGGCCCGGGAGCCGGCCGTCGGCGACGGGGTCGGCGGCACGGTCTTCCTGGACTTCGTGCCCGGCGGGGGCGGCCGGCCCGGGCAACTGGACGCCGGGAAGAAGGGCCTGCCCGGGATCGAGGTCCAACTCCGGGACGGCGACCGGACGATCGCCACCACGACCACCGCCGACGACGGCACCTTCCGGTTCGCCGCCGCCCCGTCCGCCACCACCTCGGTGGTGCTGCCCGCGGCCGACTTCGCCGCCCCCTACCGCGGCGTCGACTGGCTCGGGCCGGCGTTCATCACCCCCGCCATCATCGGCGCCTACACCTGGATCTGGGCCGGCTTCGCCATGGTCATCATCGCCGGGGGACTGGCCAACCTGCCCCGCGAGACCATCGAGGCGGCCAGGATCGACGGCGCCGGCGAGTGGCAGATATTCCGCCGCATCACCGTGCCCCAACTCGCCCCGGTCCTCGGCGTCGTGTTCATCACGATGGTCATCAACGTGATGAAGATCTTCGACCTCGTGTACATCATCGCGCCCGGGCCGGTGCAGCAGGACGCCAGCGTGCTCGCGCTCCGGCTCTACCTGGTCTCCTTCGGCGGCGGCAACGACCAGGGCCTCGGCAGCGCACTCAGCGTCCTGCTGCTGCTCCTGGTCGTCCCGGTGATGCTCCTCAACGTCCGACGCTTCCGAGGGAGCCGCTCATGACCACCACCCGGACGGCCCCGGCCGCCCCCACCACCCCCGCGCCCGCCGGCCGGCCCGCCGTACCGCTCGTCAGCAGGCTCGCCGCCCTCACCCGCAACGGCGTCGTCCAGGCCGTGCTGACCGTGGCCGCCGTCGCCTGGCTGGTGCCCACCGTCGGCCTGCTGATCTCCTCGCTGCGGCCCAAGCAGCTCGCCGCCACCGGCGGCTGGTGGACGGCGCTGACCGAGCCCGCCCAGCTCACCCTGCAGAACTACACCGCGCTGCTCGGCGGCGGCGACGTGCCCGAGGCGCTGTGGAACACCGTACTCATCAGCGTCCCGGCGACCCTGCTGACCGTCGCGCTCGCCGCGGGCGCCGGCTACGCCTTCGCCTGGATGCGCTTCCCCGGCCGGGACGCCCTCTTCCTCGTCGTGGTCGGACTGCTGGTCGTCCCGGTGCAGGTCGGCCTCATCCCGGTCGCCAAACTGGAGGGCGCCCTCGGCCTGTTCGGCACCATCCCCGGTGTGGTCCTGTTCCACGTGGGCTACGGGCTGCCGTTCGCCGTGTTCCTGATGCGCAACCACTTCCTGGACATCCCCGCGGAACTCCTGGAGGCGGCCCGGATGGACGGCTGCGGGGAGTGGCGGATCTTCCGCACCCTCGCGCTGCCGCTCGCCGCGCCGGCCGTCGCCTCGCTGTGCATCTTCCAGTTCCTCTGGGTCTGGAACGACATGCTGGTCGCGCTGATCTTCGCCGGCAACGAGTCGCAGCCGCTGACCGTCTACCTGCAGTCCCAGATGCGGCAGTTCGGCAGCAACATGGACATCCTCGCGCCCGGCGCGTTCCTGTCCCTGCTCGTTCCGGTGGGGGTGTTCCTCTGCTTCCAGCGGTTCTTCGTCCAGGGGGCGATGGCCGGATCCGTGAAGTGACACCGGTGGGGCGACGGTGGGCTGACGCCGGGTCGACACGGGCCGGGGGCGATCTGCGATCATCCGACGGGCGGCTCCGTGATCGTGATCCCGTGATCGTGATCCCGTTCCACGGGTGGTCCCCGGACCGATAGCGTCTGCTCGGGACGCGCGAGGTGGGGACGGCCGCGCCGGGGCGTCGAGGGGAGCGTGGGAGCATGCAGCCGTTGGAAGCGGACGATCCGCGGCAGCTGGGCGAGTACCGGCTGCTGCGGCAGCTCGGGGCGGGCGGGATGGGCCGGGTCTACCTCGGCCGGACCGGGGGCGGGCGGACCGTCGCCGTCAAGGTGGTCCGCCGGGACCTGGGCGGGGACCCCGAGTTCCGGGCCCGGTTCCGTCAGGAGGTGGCGGCCGCCCGGCGGGTGGGCGGTACCTGGACGGCGCCCGTCCTGGACGCGGACACCGAGGGCGGGCACCTCTGGGTGGCCACCGGCTACGTCGCCGGGCCCGCGCTCACCGCCGCCGTGCACGAGTTCGGGCCGCTGCCCGAGCCGGCCGTGCGGACCCTCGGCGTCGGCCTCGCCGAGGCGCTCGCCCATGTGCACGGCCTCGGGCTCGTGCACCGGGACGTCAAGCCGTCGAACGTGCTGCTGACCCTGGACGGGCCGCGGCTGATCGACTTCGGCATCGCCCGCGCACTGGACTCCGGCACGGTGCTCACCCAGTCCGGCCAGGTGTTCGGCTCGCCGGGCTTCATGTCGCCGGAGCAGGCGAACGGGCTGTCCGCCGGGCCGGCCAGCGACGTCTTCTCGCTCGGCGCGGTGCTCGCGTACGCGGCGACGGGCACGATGCCGTTCGGCTCCGGGGTGAGCGCGCCCGTCCTGCTCTACCGGGTGCTGCACGAGGAGCCCGACCTCTCCGGGCTGGACGGCCCGCTGGACGCCATCGTCCGCGCCTGCCTGGCCAAGGACCCGTCCGCCCGCCCGACCCCCGGTCAGCTGCGGGAACGGCTGGACGCCGACGGCGCGGCCGCCGCCCGGCTGGGGCACGGGGACTGGCTGCCGCCGGCGCTCGCGGCGGCGGTCGGGCGCAGCGCCGTACAACTGCTGGACCTGGAGGGGGAGCGGGACGCGGGGGGCGTGGCGGCGGCGCCGGTGGCGGCGGCCGGGACCGGGGCTTCCACCGGGGGCCGGACGGTCGCCGAGGCGGCGCGGGCGGCGCGGGCGGCCGAGGTGGCGAAGGCCGTACCGGGCGGCGGCGGTACGTCCGGCGTGCACTCCGGGCCCGGTGCGTCCGGGTTCGGGCCGCCGTCGATCCCGCCGGGCTTCGGCCCGCCGACCGCCGGGCCGGTCGGGCCGGTCGGGCCGTACGCGTCGACGCCGCTCCCCGCCCCGGGCCCGATGCCGTCGGCACCGGTCACGGTGCCGGGCTACGGTCCGTACCCGCCGCAGCCGCGCGGCCGGCGGGGGTACGGTGCGCTGGCGGCCGTACTGGCCGTGGTCCTGCTGCTCGGCGGCGGATACCTGCTGGTCGAGCGGCTGAGGGGCGACGACGGGAAGAGCGCCGGGCAGGCCGCCGGGCCGAGCGCCCCGGCCCCGGGGAGCAGTGGTCCGGCCGACGCCGGCACCGCGCCCGGCGCGGCCCCCACGGCCGCGGGCATCGTCCCCGCGAAGTACCTCGGGACGTGGGTCGGCGAGAAGAAGGCCGCCAACGGGGACGTCACCACCGTCACCCTCACCATCGTCCAGTCGGCGCGGAGCGAGGAGAAGAGCAGGATCCGCGCCGAGACGCCCAACACCGGCATCTGGTGCGAAGGCGCGTGGACGCTCACCGACGCCAGCGAGAGCCGGGTCTCGTACGCGTCGCGGCAGACCGGCTCCTCGAACGACGAGCAGTGCATCTCCGGCGGGTCGCTCTACCGCCTGATCACGGTGGTGGACGGCACGCTCCACTACAGCATGGACCTGCTCAAGCCGGACCAGTACATGGTGCTGCAGAAGAAGGACTGAGACCGACCGGCAATAGGGGTGCGGCGTCGCGGACCGGCAGGAACCGATCACCCCTGACCACCCGTCATCTTCACGGGGAGTACACGAAACAGGCACGCCTCCCCCCGCCGCACCGACATCCGAGGAGATCCATGGCCGACACCGTCAACTCGCTGGTCGCCCGTGTTCACGAACTGCTGGTGTCACTCCTGACCAACGGCCCCGGCACGGCGGCTCCGGCGCCGGGCGCCGCCTCCTCGCTCCTGCGTACGTTCCTCGGGGCCCCGCGGGGCATCGACGTCGCCGCGGGTCTGCGCGACATCATCACCCGCGCCACGGCGCTCGGCCCCGACGGCGCCTTCCTCGTCGCGGCGGGCCATTCGGGCCTCGGCGGCATGGCCGTCGCACGCGGGCGGGCGGACCAGGCGATCTTCCATCTCGACGCCGCGGTGAGCGCCGGCTACAACGACTGCGTGGCGCTCCACGTCGCCCCCATCCGTCCGCTGCACCGCGATCCGCGCTTCCAGGCGCTGTACCGGCGGATGCGCGTCACCGAGGCGGACCTCGACGAGTTCTTCTGGCTGCACCAGGAGATACGGATCATGACGCGGGAGGCCCAAGACGCGACCGTCGACAACATCGGCCGCCTCGACACCGGGGTGTCGACGCTCCCGCAGGCCCCCATGCCCACCCGCGAACCGCATACCCCCGGCGTCCTGATCACCCGCATCGATCTCGCCGCGACCCAGACCGCGCTCCAACAGGCCGCTCTGAAGGCGGAGTTCCAGCGGAGCTCCGGCAACACCAGCCTCGGTCTCATCGACGACACCTGGGACTACCCGCAGGCCAGGCGCGACGCCTGGCGCGCCGACGAGTGGGACGAGCGGCGCCAACGGGCCGCCGAGGCGCGGGCCTTCGTCGAACGCCCCGGCGTCGGTACCACGCTGCTCCCCTGCCCGCCGCTGGGCTCGATCACCTACCCGGCCTGAGACCGGGGCCGGACGGAGGTCGCGGCCGGACGGCTCGGGTGGTACGCGTCGGGGAGCGTGCCGCTCTCGCGGCGGCTTCCGTTCGCCTGCTCCCAGGTCAGCGCCCTGGGAGCAGGCCGGTGGTCAGGCCGTCACGCCGCGGGTGACGGGCCGCCGGGGCGGTGCTCACACACCGAGGCGGGCGAGGAGCAGGCGGGCCCGCCGGGTCTTGGCCTCGGCGCGGTTCTTCAGGTACAGCGCGTGGGCGAGGCGGTGCTGCTCGGCCTCCCGCATCCGCTCGTTGATGATGGCGCGCGCGGTGTCGAGGTGGTAGTTCATGGCGGTCGTTCCCCCTGCCTGCGGTCGGCCTGCCGATGGCTTCAGCATCAGCCCCAAGGCCTCCCTTACGCCTATGATTCTACACCATCATTCGACCTTTGCCTGTCAATTAATGGCCGTAGCGGGTTGTTGTCCTGTTGTTCAAAGGCCCTTCGATGGGTGAGCGCAGGGTGTGCCGGATGTGGCCGTCCGTCGACCGGCGCCGGTCCCGGCCCGGGGAGTCGTGGGGGTCGGGGAGCCGTTCTCCCCGAACGGCCGCCGGCGCCGGCGGGCCGCTGGGATACTCGGCCCATGCCTGCAGAGGTGGAGCCTGAGCGGACGTCGGAACAGCGGCCGGTGCCGGTGAAGGGCGATGCCGGAGGGCGCGGTGGGCGGGTGACCGGCCGGCCGGAGCCCGCGGTGCTGCCCCCGTGGCTGCGCCTGCGGCTCGGGCTGATCGCGGCCCTCGCCGCGTCGGTGGTCGCCGTGCTCGGGATCCTGAACGCCGGCGAGAGCGGGCCCGGCACGGTGGACACCCGGATCCGGGCGGCCGTGGAGGGTGCGGGGCCGTCGTGGCGGTCCGTCGCCCTGGCGCTGGATTACCTGGGGGAGCCGGTGGGGGCCGCGATTCTGGTCACGGTCGCGGTGACGGGCTGTCTGGTGCTCCGGCGTCCTCGTGCGGCGGTGTTCCTCGTCGCCGCCGTCGGCCTCAGCGTGGGAACGACGACACTGCTCAAGCACCTGCTGGGACGCACCATCCACGACGGGTCGCTGTCCTACCCGAGCGGGCACACGGCCTTCCTGACCGCGCTCGCCCTCGTGGTGGCGATGCTCGCGCCCCTGGGCCGGGGCCGGGACCGAGACGGTCTCGGCCCCGGCGGAGACCCCGGCCCCGGCCCCCGCCCCGGCCCCGGCAGGGCGGTCGGCACCCTGTTCGTGCCCGCCGCGGCGCTGGTCGCCGGCGCCGCCATGGGCTGGGCCCAGGTCGCCCTGGACGCGCACTACCCGACCGACGTCATCGGCGGCTGCTGCACCGCGCTGGCCGTGGTGCCGGCGACCGCGTGGCTGGTCGACCGGAGCGCCGACGTCGTCCGGCGGGAGCGCGGCTGACGTCGCGTCACGTCGGCGGGACGCGCCGCCGGCGTCAGGCGAAGCGCCGGAACACGGGCTTCACCGGCCGCCCGGCGAGCCAGGGGGTCGGGTCGCCGGCGTCCAGCGCCTTCCGGTACACGGCGCACGCCCGGGCCACCACGTCGACGGTGTGGTCGATGTCGGCGTCGTCGAGCGCGCCGCTCACCACGAACGACGGTGCCAGCACCCCGCCCGCGAGGAGCTGGCGCAGGAACAGGGTGCGGTAGGGCTGCGAGGGCTGCAGGTCGTCGTCGAGGGTGGCGAAGACCAGGTTGCTGGCCCGGCCCCGGACGACGACGTGGTCGCCGACGCCCGCGCCGGCGGCCACCTCGCGGACACCGGCGGCCAGGCGCTCGCCGAGGGCGTGCAGCCGGGCGGTGACGCCCTCCTCGACGTAGACGCTCTGCACGGCCATCGCGGCGGCCAGCGCGTGCGTCTCCGCGCCGTGCGTGGTGGACAGCAGGAACACCCGGTCGCCGGAGTGACGCAGCCCGCCCCGCTCCATCAGCTCGCGGCGCCCGGCCAGCGCGGCGACGGCGAACCCGTTCCCCAGCGCCTTGCCGAACGTGGAGAGGTCGGGGACCACCCCGTACAGGCCCTGGGCGCCCGCCTCGGACCAGCGGAAGCCGGTGATCATCTCGTCGAAGACCAGGACGCAGCCGTGCCGGTCGGCCAGCTCGCGCAGGCCGGCGAGGTACCCGGGCGGCGGTTCGGTGTGGCCGGCGGGTTCGAGGACCAGGCAGGCGATCTCGTCCCGGTACCGGGTGAGCAGTTCCTCCGTGGCGGCCAGGTCCCCGTACGGGAACGTCACGGTGAGCTCGGTGGTCGCGGCCGGGATGCCGGCGGACATCGGCGTGGTGCCGATGAACCAGTCGTCGACGGAGAAGAACGGGTGGTCGCCGCAGACGGCCACCCGCGCGCGCCCGGTGACGGCGCGGGCGAGCCGTACGGCGGCGGTGGTGGCGTCGGAGCCGTTCTTCGCGAACTTCACCATCTCGGCGGTCGGCACCGTGGCCAGGAAGCGTTCCGCGGCGTCGACCTCCACGATGGACGGCCGGACGAAGTTGCCCCCGCGGTCGATCTCCCGCCGCACCGCCTCCAGCACCCGGGGGTGGGCGTGGCCGAGACTGACCGACCGCAGGCCGGAGCCGTACTCGATGTAGCGGTTGCCGTCGACGTCCCACACATGGGCGCCGCGGCCGTGGCTGATGACCGGGGCCAGGTGCTCGGGGTACTGGTCGTCGCCCTTGGCGTAGGTGTGCGCGCCCCCGGGGATCAGGGCGTGCAGCCTCTCGTTCGCCGTCCGCGACCGGGGCAGGTGGAACTCCTCGCCGTCCTCGGCGCCCACGCCGCTCACCTCTCCCCGTCGCGCAGGACCTCGGCGAGGCCCGGGGCCTTGCGGTCCCGCTCGGACATCGAGGTGACCGGCAGTGGCCAGGGGATGGCGAGTTCCGGGTCGTCGTGGGCGATCGTGACGTCCTCGGCCGGATCGTGCGGGCGGTCGATCCGGTACGAGACGTCGGCGACGTCGGTCAGCGCCTGGAAGCCGTGCGCGCACCCCGCCGGGACGTAGAGGGTCGTCTGCGTCTCGCCGGACAGCTCGAAGAAGGCCCGGTTGCGGTAGGTCGGCGAGCCGGGCCGCAGGTCCACGACGACGTCGAAGACCCTTCCGTACGAGCACCGCACCAGCTTGGCCTCGCCCTCGCCGGAGCGCAGGTGCAGGCCGCGCAGCACGCCCCCGACCGAGCGGGACACGCTGTCCTGGACGAAGGCGTCCGGGTCGAGGCCCACCGAGCGGACCACGTCGGCGTCGAAGGTGCGGCAGAAGAAGCCGCGCTCGTCCGCGTACGGCGTCGGTTCGAACAGGAACGCACCGGCGATCGCCGGGACTTCGGTCGCTTTCATGTGGCCTTCCGCAGGTCGTGGTCGTGGTCGTGGTTCTGGGCATCGGCGTGGCCGTGGCCATGGGCGGCCGCCGGGAAGAGGGCGGCGGTCAGGGCGGCGAACTGGTGCTCCAGGCGCCGGGCGGCGGCCAGGTTCCGTTCGGCGAGGGTCCGGCGCAGCTCCGCCGATCTCTTCTCCAGCTCCCGGAACCGCTCCAGCAGCCGGTCGGCGTCGACCTCGCGCGCCGGGTGGCAGAACTCGCCGAGGCCCATGTCCGCCATGAGCGCCTCGCTCTTCGCCGCGTAGCAGAGGGCGAGCACCGGCGTACCGGTCTTCAGCGCGCAGATCAGGTTGTGGTACCGGACCGCCACCACGCTGTCGGCGGCCGCCGTCTCCGTCATCAGGTCGGCCAGCGAGGCCGGTTCGGCGGCGGTGACCAGGGGCGAGTCCACCGCGTCGAGGACCGCGGTGACCACCGACGCGTCGCACGCGTCGCCGGTGAGCAGCCGCACCGGCCTGCCCTCCTCGACCAGCGCGCGGACGAACCGGATCGTCCCGTCGAGGTAGCGCCGGTGGATCTCCTCGGCCCGGGCGCGGTCGTCGTTGCCGCCGTGGAAGTCCAT
Organism: Kitasatospora sp. NPDC004240; assembly: GCF_053603215.1. Taxonomy (NCBI): domain Bacteria; kingdom Bacillati; phylum Actinomycetota; class Actinomycetes; order Kitasatosporales; family Streptomycetaceae; genus Kitasatospora; species Kitasatospora sp. NPDC004240. The sequence goes on from NZ_JBSGFD010000100.1 coordinate 16,234, forward strand.
GACGCCGACGCAGACCGTGCCCGGCGCGCCCGAGGGCGGGCCCGCCGGCGGCGCCGGCAGGGAGAACGCGAGGTCCGGGTAGACCTGGTCACGGCCGGTGTCCACGCCCATCGCCCGCATCGCGTCGCGGGAGGGGGCGTCCCGGTACGACCGGTAGGCCGCCAGCCGTGCCGACCGCCGCACCAGGGCCCGGGTCGGCCGGTCGCGGATCCAGGCGGCGCCGACGCTGACCAGCGCGACCCGGGTGCGCAGCAGCCGGCCGCTCGCGCAGAGCAGGAACAGCGCGTACGGGAAGCCCCACGGCCGCAGCGGCAGGGTGGCCTCCAGGACGCCCATGCCCGGCACGATCACCACGTCGTGCCGGCGCACCCAGGCGGCGGTGCGGACGGCGTCGACGAGTTTGCCCAGGCCCTTCGCCGCGATCGCGCCCGCCCGCGACGCGGTCCGGTACTCGGCGCGGTTCCAGTGCAGCCGCGTGGCGGGGATCCGGAACCGGGCCGTCACGGCCTCGGGCCCACCGCACAGCGCGTCCACGACCGCCTCCGGGTGCTCCCTGCGCAGGTACCCGAGCAGGGCCTCCAGCGACCCGTCGTTGCCGAGGTTGCCGGAGCCGAGCAGCCCGAACACCCCGACCCGCACCGGCCCGCCGTCCGCGGCCGTCATGACCGCCTCCCCTCGCGGCCGGCCACCAGGGCGTCGACGCAGACGCCGAGCGCGGCCGGGTCGACCGGCGCGCGGTCCTCGACCCGCTCGCCGCCGCCGCCCGGCCGGGCCCGGCTGCTCATCCAGGCGGCCAGGTGCCGGCGGCAGGCGCGCCGGTCGGCCGGGGAGATCGGCGCCCGCCCGATCGCCGAGACGAAGCCCCAGACGTACTCGGCGAGCAGCCGGGGCGTCGGGTGCAGCAGGCCCGCCCGGCGCGGGTCCAGGTTGACGCACCGGGAGCGCTTGGAGGGGTTGGCCCGCTCGGCGCGGGTGGGGTGGTCGCGGCGGAAGTACAGCAGCTCCGGCACCTGGTGGAAGGGCCCGTGCAGGCCGATCTCGGTGACGTAGGTGCGGTCCGCGTGGTGGTAGCTGTCCATCGGCTTCACCCGGCGCAGCACATCGGCCCGGATCACCCCGTAGAAGTCGTCGCCGCCGGGCTCGAACAGCATGCTGCGGAAGCGCTCCGGCGCGTGCGGCGAGGCGGTGGCGAGCCCGTACTCGTACGGGACCTTCACCTGGCCGTCGCCGTCGATGACCGCCTGGTCGGCGTGCGCGAGGATCACCTCCGGCCGCTCGTCCAGCGCCTCCACGCAGCGCAGCAGCAGGTCCCGGCCGTACAGGTCGTCGTGCGAGGCCCACTTGAACAGCTCGCCGCGGGACTCGGCGAGCACGTGGTTGTGGTTCGGCGTGGCCCCGATGTTGCGGGGCAGCCGGAGGTAGCGGATGCGCGAGTCCCGCGCGGCGTACCGCCGGCAGATGTCCTGCGTCCCGTCGGTCGAGGCGTTGTCGGAGACGACCAGCTCGAAGTCCTCGTACGTCTGGCCGAGCAGGGCTTCGAGCGACTCCGCGAGGTACTCCTCGCCGTTGTACACGGGCAGGCCGATGCTCAGCCTGGGTCGGGCGGTCATGAGGTCCTCACTTCGGGATCGCCGTTCTCTACTTCGGGGGTGGGGGCGCCGTGGTGCTCGCGCACGGCCGACCGCAGGTGCAGCCACCACACGGCCGAGCCGCTGACGGTCGCGGCGGCGACGCCCCAGGCCGAGCCGACCGCGCCGCCGGCCACCGCCCCGCCGAGCCCGCCGCCGGCGTAGCAGGCGGAGGCGAACAGCTGGCAGCGCAGACTGCGCCGGGCCGCGCCGAGCGCGCGCAACCCGGCCGCGGCGCCCGTGCCGAGGCCCGCGCCCGCGACGCCGAGGGCGATCGGCACGATGAGCTCCGAGGCGGAGGGCCAGACGCCGCCGAGCGCCAGCTCGCCGAGCCGGCCGGGCATCAGCAGCAGCGCCGCGCCCCAGAGCAGCGCGCCGGTGGCCTGGCCCCCGCCCAGCAGCAGGCAGAACCGGCCGAGCCGGTGCGGGGCCTGCCGGAGCACCCGGGCCGCCTCCGGGACGGTGACCAGCGAGAGCCCCATGAGCACCGCCAGGAACGGGCCGATCAGCAGCTCGGCGCCCCGCACCGCACCCACCGCGCCGACCCCGACGATCGCGCCCAGCCCGTACGCCCGCAGCTGGCTCGCGCCGCTGAGGCTGACGTTCTCGACCAGGTAGCGGTAGCCGAGGTCGCGCTGCTCGCGCAGCCACCCGCGCGCCCCGGCCGGCCGGGGCCGGATGCCGGACTGGAGGTAGCCGTACCCCGCCGCCACCGTGGCGGACGCGCCCCAGGCGAGCACGAAGGCGGCCACGCCGCCCGCCCGCGCCGCCAGGACCATGGCGGGGACGAGCGCCACGCCCCACACGACGTCGTTGACGAACGCCTTGCGCCCGGCGCCGGCGGCGAAGAACGCGAACCGCCAGGCGTCCTGGAGCAGCAGCCCCGGCACCACCACACCGAGGGCGGTGAACGCGGACCCGACGGTGCCCCCCAGGCCGAGCCCGGCCACCAGGCTCACCGCGCCGACGACCGCGCCGACGCCCAGCGCGGTACCGGTCGACCGGGCCACCGCCGCACGCCAGGACGCGTCCGGCACGCCGCTGAAACGCACCACGAGCGGATCGGTGGCCAGCCCGCGGGAGACGTTGAGCAGCACGCCGTACGTCACCCAGGCCAGGCTGAACACGCCGAACGCGGTCACCCCCAGCGAGCGGGCCACGTAGACGCCCACCACGAAGTTGCTCACGCTGGAGGCCGCCTGGTCGGCCAGGCCCCAGGACAGCCGGCCGACGAGGGCCCGCCGGGCGCTGCGGCGGGCCGCTCCCGGAGGGTCCGCCGTCGTCGTCCTCGTCCCCCCGGTGGTCATCGGCGTCATGCCTTGATCAGCCCGGCGTCACGCAGGGCGTCGGCCGCGGCGGCGACCGAGTCGAAGGGCAGCCCGGACCGCTCGGCGACGTCCAGCAGGCCGTGCTCGCCGTCGGAGAGGCTGAGCACCCAGAGCATGGCCAGCTGGGCCTGCTTGGCGTCGCTGCGCCCGCCGAGCGAGTCGTACAACCCGCGCCGGCCCAGCTGCGGTTCGCCGTACGGACTGAGGTTGACGTAGCGCCGGTTGCGGTCGAGGACGGCGAACGCCTCGCGGCAGACCGCCAGGGTGTCGGCCATCGCCTCCGGGGAGACGAAGTCCGGGTCGTCCGCCGAGGTGTGGTACTCGGGGTACCCGGCGTACGGGGTCCGGCTGAGCGAGCCGACGCCCAGGTCGAACCCGGGCGAGCAGTACTGCCGCTCGTCGTAGCCGTACGGCGTGAACGGGGTGACCCGGTGCGGGCGCCCGGACGTGCCCAGGACGTGCTCCAGCACCCGGTCGATCTCCGCGTCGCCGCGCCGGCTCCGCTTGTACGTCAGCTGCCCCCGGTCGCCGGCGCAGGCCAGCACCAGCCCGTGCTTCACCCGGTCGATCCGCTCCGCGTTGCGGGCCAGCCAGGTGATCGCCCCGATGGTGCCGGGCGCGAAGACGAACCGGTAGGTGTGGTAAGGCGACCGCTGCGCCAGCTCCCGCGCCAGGAAGACCGCCACCGCGACGCCCGCCAGGTTGTCGTTGGCCAGCGAGGGGTGGCAGACGTGGCAGGAGACGATCACCTCGTCGGCGACCTGCCCGGGCACGACGTGCTCGGCGTAGGTGAGGTGGCCGTCCGCCAGCGTGGAGTCGATGCGCACCTCGTACTCGCCGTCCGGCATCGCGTCCAGGGTCTCCTGCGCGAGACAGAACCCCCATTCCGGCGTGTAGTAGCTGGTGCGGTACGGCACCCAGCCCGGGTGCTCCGGCAGGGTGTGCAGGTGCCCGCGCAGCTCGGACAGCGGCATGGTGGCCGCCACCGGGACGCTGTAGCCGAGCACGTGCAGGCTGGACGCGGCGAAGTCCACGACCCGGCGGCCGGAGGCGTCGGCGATGTACGCGTCCCGGATGTTCCACTCCTGCGGCACCGTCCAGTCGAGCACCCGTGTCCCGGTCGGCACCTCGTGCACCCGCAGCGGGAGGTACTCGCCGACGATGTCCAGGGTGGCGCGCACGCCGTCGCCGGTGATGCTCCGGCAGAGCGGGTACAGCCGCTCCACCAGCGCGTGCATCCGCTCGCCCACCGCGGTCACCGGCGCCACCGCAGGGTGTCGTCGACGGTGCCGGCCCCGGACGCCGAGCGCAGCACGGCCAGCCGGGTGAAGCGCTGCTCGAAGCCCTCCCTGGTCAGCCCGAACCTCCGGTACGCCTCGGCGAGTTCGAGCGCGCCGCGCTTCACCGTCCACTCGCAGTCGAAGCCCGGCAGCGCGTCCCGGAACCGGGAGAAGTCCACCCGGTAGGAGCGCGGGTCGGCGCCGTTCTCCCCGGTGATCACCACCTTCGCGCCGTCCACCGCCTCGGCGACCTGCCCGGCGATCTCGGCGACGGTGACGTTGTTGGCCTCGCTGCCGATGTTGAACGCCCGGTCGTGCACCGCCTCCCGGGGCGCGACCAGCGCGGCCGCGAAGGCCCGCGCGATGTCGGCGGCGTGCACCAGCGGACGCCACGGGGTGCCGTCGGAGAGCACCAGCACCTCGCCGGAGAGCAGCGCGTGGCCCACCAGGTTGTTCAGCACGATGTCGGCGCGCAACCGGGGCGAGAAGCCGAAGGCGGTGGCGTTGCGCAGGTACACCGGGCTGAACTCGCCGTCGGCCAGCTCGTGCAGGTCGTCCTCCACCCGCACCTTGGACTCCGCGTACGGCGTCACCGGGCGCAGCGGGGCGTCCTCGGTGACCAGCTCGTCGCCGCCGGCGGCGCCGTACACCGAGCAGGTCGACGCGTACAGGAAGCGCCCCACCCCGGCGTCGCGGGCCAGCCGGGCCAGCCGCACGGAGGCGTGGTGGTTGATGTCGTAGGTGAGGTCCGGCGCCAGCGAGCCCAGCGGGTCGTTGGACAGCGCGGCCAGGTGGATCACGGCGTCCACCCCCGCCAGGTGCTCGGCGGTGACGTCCCGCAGGTCCACCCGGTGCCCCGGCGGGTCGGCGGGCGCCGGGCCGAGGACGCAGTCGGCGAACAGGCCGGCGTCCAGCCCGACGACCTCGTGGCCGGCGGCCGCGAGGACCGGGGCCATCACGGTGCCCAGGTAGCCCTGGTGTCCGGTCAGCAGTACGCGCATGGTTCATCCCCCCAGATCGGAATTGCCGAGATCAGTGGTGCGGAGATCGGTGGTGCCGAGAGCGAGCGTGAGTTTGGTGACGGCGAACGCCTCGGCGTAGCGCTCCTGGCATTCGATGCCGCGGATCCGCGCCAGCCCGAGGAAGGCCTCCCGGTCGTACCAGGGCCGGTGCCGCTGCGAGGGGTAGTGCTCCTGCAGCAGCCGGACCTTCCGTTCGGCGGTCTCCGGGGACAGCGGCTGGTACGCCACCATGCGGCCGAGGTCGCCGTCCCACTTGACGATCTCGTAGCCGAGCACCAGGTGGTCGCGGAACGCGGTGGTGACCAGCCGCGCCAGGCCGCGGTGGTCCTGGTGCGCGTCCTCGGTGCGCGGCGCGAGGACGAGGTCCGGCTCGCCGTGCCCGCGCAGTTCCTCGACCGCCGCCTTGGCCTCGTCCCAGTGCGCGGGCAGCCGGCCGTCCGGCAGCTTGAGCACCGTCAGGCGCAGGTCGGCGTCCGGGCAGAAGGCGGCGAGCGCGGCCCGCTCCTCCTGCTCCCGCTCACCGCCGCCGCCGGAGAGCACCAGCGCGTCGACCCGCAGGCCCGGGTGCGCCAGGCACATCGTCAGCAGCGTGCCGCCGGCGCCGATGGCGATGTCGTCGCAGTGCGCCCCCAGCGCGACGATCCCGCGCGGTCGCCCCGCGCCGAGCCGGATCACCCGGTCCTCGCCACGAGGCCGTCGCCGCCGGCCGTGCCCGCGCCGTCCCGCTCCCAGACGGCCCACGGGCGGTCGCCCCTGGTGTACGCCTCGTCGAGCGCGGCCCGCTCCTTCACGGTGTCGGTCGGCTTCCAGAAGCCGCGGTGCTGATGCGCCACCAGCCGGCCGCGCTTGGCCAGTCCGGCGCACCCGTCGGCGACCAGGTCCCCGTTCTCCGGGATGTGGTCGAAGACCTCCTGGCGGAGCACGAAGTAGCCGCCGTTCTCCCACAGCGGCAGCTCGCTCACCGGGGTGATGCCGCCCACCAGGTTGTCCTCGCCCAGCTCCACGCAGTGGAACGAGGACTGCGGCGGCACCACCATCATCGACGCGCCGGCGTCGCGCCGCGAGAAGCGGTCGATCATCTCCGGCAGCGGGGCGTCGGTGAGCACGTCGGCGTAGTTGGCGAGGAACATCTCGTCGCCGTCCAGGTGGTGGCGCACCCGGCGCAGCCGCTCCCCGATCGGCGACTCGATGCCGGTCTGCGCGAACGTGATCGTCCACGAGGAGATGTCGGTGGACAGCAGCTCGGTCCGCCCGCCCCGCAGCACGAAGTCGTTGGAGGTCGTCTCCTCGTAGTTGAGGAAGAAGTCCTTGATGTGGTGGGCCCCGTACCCGAGGCACAGGATGAACTCCGTGTGCCCGAAGTACGCGTAGTAGCGCATGACGTGCCAGATCAGCGGCCGCGGCCCGACCATCGCCATCGGCTTGGGCACGTCGTCGGAGGCTCCGCTGCGCATCCGCAGTCCGTAACCGCCGCAGAACAGGACGACCTTCACGGCTTCACCTCGACGATGCTCAGTTCCGGGATGGGGAAGACCAGCCGGCCGCCCCACTCGTGCACGAAGGACAACTGCTCGACCAGCTCCGCCCGCAGGTTCCACGGGAGGACGAGGACGTAGTCCGGCCGGTCGGTGGCGATCTGCTCGGGCGCCAGGATCGGGATCCGCGTGCCCGGGGTGAACCTGCCGTGCTTGTACGGGTTCCGGTCGACCGTGTACGGGAGCAGGTCGGGCCGGATGCCGCAGTGGTTGAGCAGGGTGTTGCCCTTGCCCGGGGCGCCGTAGCCGACGACCGTCTCGCCGCGCTCGGCCGCGTCGATGAGGAAGCGCAGCAGGTCCCGGCGCACCTTGGCCACCCGGGCGGAGAACGCCGTGTACCCCGACAGGTCCCGCAGCCCGGCGGCCTTCTCCCGGTCCAGCACCTCGGCCACCGCCCGGCTCGGCTCGCCGGCCGCCGCGGTGGGCCGGGCCCACAGCCGGACGGAGCCGCCGTGCGTGGGCAGCAGCTCGACGTCCACGAGGGTGAGCCCGCCGCCGGCCAGCGCCCGGGCCGCCGAGGCCACCGTGTAGTACTGGAAGTGCTCGTGGTAGATCGTGTCGTACTGGTTCTCCTCGATCAGGGTCAGCAGGTGCTGCACCTCGATGGAGACCCAGCCGTCGTCGGCGACCAGGGCGCGCAGCCCCCGGGTGAACCCGACCACGTCGGGGATGTGCGCGTACACGTTGTTGGCCACGACCAGGTCCGCCGGGCCGTGCTCGGCGCGGACGGCCTCACCGGTCGCCGGGTCCAGGAACGCGGTGAGCGTCGGCACGCCCTTCTCCCGCGCCGCGGCGCCCACGTTCACCGACGGTTCGATGCCGAGGCAGCGGATCCCCCGCTCGACCACGTGCCCGAGCAGGTACCCGTCGTTGCTCGCCACCTCGACCACGAAGGCGTCCGGCCCGAGCCCCAGCCGCTCGACGGCCCCGTCGACGAAGGAGCGCGCGTGATCCACCCAGGAGGTCGAGTACGAGGAGAAGTACGCGTACTCCGTGAACGTCTCCTCCGGCGTGATCAGCGGCGGGATCTGCGCGAGCCAGCAGTCGGTGCAGACCCGCAGGTGCAGCGGGTACGCCGGCTCCGGCCCGTCCAGCTGGTCCGCGGCGAGGAAGCTCTCGCACGGCGGGGTCGCCCCCAGGTCGACGACGCTCCCCAGCGCCGTCGAGCCGCACAGTCGGCATCGTGTCATCTACTGCCCCCATTCCTGCCCGCGCGGGACGCCCCGCAACGGGCCAGCGTTTCCGTTCCCTACCGGCGGCGCACCGTCCGCGCCGCCGGACCGCGCCGCGATCGCCGCGCGGTACCCCTCCACCAGCCGCTCCAGCCCGACCGCCGGGCTGAAGGACTTCTCGTACCGGAGCCGGGCCGTGCGGCCCATCTCCCGGTTGCCCTCCGGATCGCCCGTGATCCGGCGGACGCAGGACGCCAGCGAGGCGCTGTCGCCCAGCCGGTGCAGCAGCCCGGTCACCCCGTCCTCGACCAGCTCGACGAAGGCCCCGTGGGCGGCGGCGACCGCCGGGACCCCGGCCGCCATCGCCTCCGCGACCACCAGGCCGAAGGTCTCCGGGGACACCGAGGGGGCCACCACGGCGACCGCCCGCGCGACGGCGTCCCGGCACCGGGCCGGGTCGTACAGGCCGACGTGGCGCACGTCGTCCCGGCCCGCCGCCCAGGCGGCCACCTCGGCCTCCAACGGCCCCGCCCCGGCGAGCACCAGCGGCACGCCCACCCCGCCGTCCGCGGCGAGCGCGTCCCACGCGGCCATCAGCAGCCGCACGCCCTTGGACTCCGTGAGCCGGCCGAGGAAGAGCACGTGCTCGCCGGTGCCCGTGCGCGCGGCGCCCGGATCCGGCACGAAGTTGTGCTTCACCGTCAGCCGCTCGGCCGGCATGCCGGAGCGCACCAGGACGTCGCGCTGCGCCGCCGAGATGCAGAAGAACCGCTCCACGCCGGACCACCACCGCCGCCGGTTGACCGTCATGCTGACCGCCAGCGGCACCGTCGCCAGCCGGGAGCCGCGGTAGCAGCCGTGCCGGACGGCGGGCAGCGCCGCCACCGACCCGACGCACGCGGTGCACAGCCGGCCGTCCCGGTGCAGCGTGCCGGGCGGGCAGATCTGGGTGTAGTTGTGCAGCGTGGCGACGACCGGCACGCCCGCGTCGGCGCAGGCGGCGAGCACCGCCGGCGACAGCAGCGGGAAGACGTTGTGGACGTGCACCACGTCCGGCCGCTCGGCCCGCAACCGGGCGGTGAGCTCCGCGCGCACCCCCGGGTGCCACGGCACGAGGAGCGGTACCGCCACCTTGCCGAGCAGGGAGCGGGCGGCGATGTCGTCGCTGCGCCGCTCGAACAGGTCGACCCGGTGGCCGGCCGCGCGCAGCAGTCCGACCTCCTCGTCGACGACCCTGTTCTCCCCGCTCGGCTGGGCGGAGGAGTAGCGGTTGTGCACCACCATGACGTGCACGGTCAGGTCACCTCCCGGTTGCGGTCCCGGCGCGGGATGCGTCGTCGCGGGACGGTGGACGTGGACGTGGACGTGGTCGGGGGCGCGGCCCCGGCGGGCGCGACCTCGGCGGGGGTGGCGAGCAGCGCCGCGGCCAGCGCCAGGTGCAGCAGGTACGGCGAGGCGTCGCCGAGCCCGGCCTCGGTGTACGAGGAGATCGCGACGTAGCTGATCAGGAAGATCGCGCAGGCCCTCGGCAGCGAGGGCGGGCGCAGCAGCGCGACCCCGAGCAGGACGAGGAGGATCGCCGCCACCAGGGCGATGCCGAGCAGACCCTGCTCGTTGTAGACGGCCAGCCAGCTGTTGTCGATCGGCAGCCCGCCGAACGACTTGTCGCCCAGGCCGATGCCGAACACCTGCTCCGTGGCGGTCCGGGGCTCGGACAGCAGGGCGTCCCAGACCTTGGCCCGGCCGGTGAGGTTGGAGAAGTTCTCCTTGCTCTGCCCGCGCATGAACCACGTCTCCAGCGCGGAGGCGAACGCCACCGCGGCCACCGTGGCGGTCAGCAGCGCCCAGGTGAAGAAGCGGCGGGCGGCGGGGCTGGTCAGCAGGAGCGAGCCGATCGCCAGCGCCAGCCCGATGAGCAGGCCGATCGTGGCCGTCCGGGTGTGGGTCATCGCGAGCAGCACGAGGGTCGGCACGATGACCAGCGCCGCACCGGCCCCGGTGGTCCGGCGGTCCAGCAGGAGCAGCACGGTCAGCCCGATGATCACCGCGGAGTACTGCCCGATCTGCGGCGGGGTGAGCGGCCACAACGCGCCGACCAGGCGCCCGCCGTAGTACTCGGGCATGGCCGTGCCCGGGGAGATGACCAGGCCGGCGGCCACCGACACCAGCACCGCGAAGTACATCCGGATGTGGGTCCGTACGAACATCAGGCTGTCGGTCCACCAGCGGCCGATCAGCCACAGCGTGGCGACGAAGAGGGACAGCCGGGCGCAGCGGAACAGCGCGCCGAACCCGACCTCCAGGTGCATGCTGGAGATCACGCTCGGCACCAGCAGCAGGGTGAGCAGGAACAGGAAGGCGCTGGGCCGGATCCGCAGCCGGAGGTTGAGCACGAGCGCCAGCGCGAACGCCGTGACCAGCGCGCCCATGGTGGCCATCTGGATGAGCGAGCGGGGCAGCCGGACGATGGTCTTCGCCCCGGCGGAGCCGAGGGTGTTGAGGCCCAGCAGCACCCACACAAGGTAGACGGCCTTCGGCGTGGCGTCCGGGCGCCGCCCGTCACCGGTCGGCGCGAGCGCCGTTCCCGGTCCGCCGGCGGGCCCGCCGTACGAAGGGTCCCCGCCCATCTCAACCACCCGCCTGTTCGGCGAAGGTGCTGCCCGCGTCCTGCTGGTACGGCGCGCCCTGCCACTGCCCCGAGAAGAGGCGCCGGCCCGGATCGTCGACGACGAAGCCCCACGGCCCGCGGTAGACGTTGTCGTGCCAGCGGTTGTCCTGCTTGAGGGTGATCGCCTCGGCCACCCGCTTGCCGTGGTACGGCGACCAGTCCGGATAGGTGCCGTAGTTGGAGAGCACCGCCATGCGGCCGCACACCGCGGCGCACTCGACCACCGACGGGTCGAAGGTGAAGCGGTTGTCGTGGATGTCCACCCGCTGGGTCTTCCAGCGGCAGTCGGCGTAGAGCGGTGCGGTGTCGATCGCGGGGCTGGAACAGCGCCGGGTGTCGTTCACCAGCAGGGTGCAGTAGCCGGTCGAGGTGTTGGCCGGGCTGTTGCAGAACCGGTCGGCGTTCTCCCACAGGGTGATCCCGGACCAGTTGTCCTCCAGCAGGTTCCGGTGGATCTCGATCCGGTCCGTGCGGGCCGGGACCCGTGGTTCGCCGCCGGCCTCCGACAGGTAGACGGCCGCGTACGGGAAGTCGTCGCCGGCGGCGGCGTGCCGGCGGCCCTCGACCCAGGCGTTGCGCCGGATCGTGTTGTTCCGCACGACCGCGTTGTAGCTGGTCTCGTACACCAGCGCGGCGCCGTCGTTGGCCTCCAGCAGGTTGTCCTCGATGAGGAAGTCGTTGTTGTTGTTGTCCGCCCACAGGCCGGCCCCGCGGTTGTCGTGCACCCAGTTGCCGCGGACGTCGGCGCCGTCGACGGCCCAGAACTTGATGCCCCCGGAGCAGCCGCAGCCCGGCTGGCGCCGCTCCCAGTCGTCGGTGTTGTTGCCCGTGACCTCGTTGCCCTCGACCACCAGGCCCTTGATGGAGTCGCCGGTCTTGTACGCGTTCATCCCGTACTGCCCGTTGTCGCGCAGGCAGTTGCCGCGGACCTGCTGGCGGGCGCCGGCCATCAGCCCGGCACCCGAGTTGTCCCGGATCGTGCTGTGCTCGATCACCCATCCGTCGGCCATGTCGTGGTTGACCACGCCCTCGTCGTGCGGCGCGACGAAGCCCCGCACGGTCAGGTGGCGGATGGTGACGTCGGGGGCGGTGCCGCTGAACGCGTAGTTGTTGGTCCTGCGGCCGTCGAGCACCGCGCCCGGCGCGCCGAGGTAGGTGTTCCCCTCCTTGGCCATGACCTGGGCGTAGCGGTCCGCCTCCAGCGTGTGGGTGCCCGGGAGCAGCCAGAACGTGGTGCGCGGGGGATTGCTCCCGGTCTTCGCGGCCAGGTCGCCGGTCACCGCGGGGTCCACCGTCACCGCGCCCGCCGGCGCGCTCGTCGGCCCGGCCGCGGGGGCGGCGCAGACCCGGGCCACGGCCTTGGGCCCGGACGGCGGCGCGGTCGGTGCGGGCGGGGCGTCCGCCCCGCCCGTACAGCCGGTCGCCACCAGCAGGGCCAGCGTCAGCCGCGCCACCGCCGCCGCCCCCCGGCGCCGCCTCGTGATCCCCACCCTCCTGGTCCCCACCCGACCCCCTAGCCGCGGAACCCGAGCACGGTGGTGAACCCCTGCGCGCCGTCGGCGACACCGGTGCCGACCAGCGTGGTGGCGGGTTCCCTGCGTCCGAAGCCGGCGGAGTACCAGCCGAGCGGCGGGTCGCTCTCGCCGTGGTGCGCCCGCCAGGACAGCTCCCCGGGCAGGTCGAGCACCGCGGAGCGGTCCTCGCCGTCGCGGGTCCAGGTCAGCACCGCCCGGTTCCCCGTCAGCTCCGCGGTGACCGCCGGGCCGAGGTGGAACGCCAGGCGTACGGCCCGGCGCGGGCCGCCGCGCACCTCGTCGACCACCCGCAGCTCCCCGCTCGCGGCGATCAGCTCCACCCGGCGGCGGTGCACCGTCGGCCGGTAGCCGTCGTGTTCGGCGCACCAGCGGGCCACCGCCGGGTCGGAGGTGTCCGCGACCAGGACGCGGCTGCGGGCGTGCCGGGTCCACAGGAACGGGCCGCCGGAGACGGACTGGTCCTCGCCGTCCAGCTCCAGGGTGTTGTGGCCGAGGGTCGACCGGAAGTACCGCCGCCACGCGGGCTGCCCGTGGTAGCAGTACGTCCCCGGGTCCGCGAGCACGTCGACCCCGTCGTGCCGGACCTCGATCGACAGCGCGTCCGCGTGGGCGTGCGCGGCGATGGACAGGAACCCGTGCGGGCCGCCGTCGCAGCGGCACCAGATGCCCGCCGGACCGCGCAGGACGGTCATCCCCGCGTCGGGGAAGTGGGCCGGCCGGACCGCCGGGCGGGTCACGGCCGGGGTGCTCCCGCTGCGCCCGTACGGCTGGAGGAGCGAGGCCAGCAGCGGGGTGCGCACATCGGTGCCGCCCGCCGCCGGCCACCAGGGGAGGCGGCCGAACACGGCCTCCCCGGTGGCCAGCAGGGAGGCCCAGCGGTCGGTGCCCGCGCCGTCCACGACCAGACCGTGCCCGTCGTCGGCGTCGCCCTGGCGGGGCGGGCGCAGACGGTCGTCCACGACGGCCGCGAGCGCGTCGGTCATCCGCAGCAGCACCAGCCGGACCGTCCGGGGGACCGGCACGGCGGCGGCGTCCGCCTCGGCCACCGCGGCCAGGCCGAGCTCCAGGACGAGTCCGTGGTACTCGCCCGCCAGTTCGCGGTTGAGGCCGGAGGGGAAGGTGTTGCCGCGCAGGTGCCGCTCCAGCGACCGCAGCGCGCCGGAGCGCCAGCGCTCCGAGGAGGGGAACCAGCCGAACGCGCAGGCCGCGGCCAGTTGCCCGGCCGCCTCCGCGATGACGTGGTTGTTCGCCGAGGACCCCCGGCTGGGGAAGGCGGCCAGCCAGCGCTGGTGGTGCCAGATCTGGTCCAGCGCCACCGGGTTGTCCTCGAACAGCCCGGCCGCGCCCGGCCAGCCGTCCAGCAGCCGGCGGACCCACACCCAGGACAGCAGCCGGATGCCCAGCTCGATGCCGCTGATCCAGTGCACGCCGCGCAGCGGCGGGTTGACCGCCCACCAGGACCGCAGGTGCTCGGCCACCCGCTCGGCGTACCGCTCGTTCCCGGTGACCGCGTAGGCGGCGGCGAGCACGGTCAGGTACTGGTGCCGGGACGGCTCCCAGATCTGCTTGACGTCCCCGACCGCGTCCTCGTCCCGGTACGGCACGTCGAAGGCGTAGCCGTCGGTGGCCCGGCGCCCGGTCTTCGGGTCGTACCACCAGTCCGGGGCGGCCATGTCGTCGCGGACCACCCCGAAGAACTCGGCGCGCCCGTCCATCAGCCGGTCCGCCGCGGCGACGAGCCGCTTCGCCGCGTCCGGCGCCACCGCGGCGAGCGCCCCGGCGGGCAGCACGGCGGTG
>NZ_JBSGFD010000101.1:0-30002 GCF_053603215.1 Kitasatospora sp. NPDC004240
TCACCAGGGCTCCGCCATGGCTCCTTCGTCGGCACCGCCCGGACTCGGCCCTCGACCCGCTCCTTCACCCACCCCCCTATTGCCGGTCGGTCTAAACTCCGTGTACGCCGCCGTACAGACACCGCCACGGACCGGGAGGGACGACACCGCATGGGCGTGACCCGCACACCGCGCGGCCGCTGGATCGAGGAGGGCCTGCGCGCCCTCGCCGCCGGCGGGCCCGAGGCCGTCCGCGTCGAGCCGCTGGCCCAGGCGCTCGGCGTCACCAAGGGCGGCTTCTACGGCTTCTTCCGCAACCGCGACCAGCTGCTCGACGAGATGCTCGACACCTGGGAGCGCGCGGTGGCCGAGGACGTGATCGAGCGGGTCGAACGCGAGGGCGGCGACGCCCGCACCAGGCTCACCCTCCTGTTCGGCCTCGCCTCCGACACCGAGTCGCCCGTCACCAACGTCGCCGCCGACCTCGCCGTCCGCGACTGGGCCCGCCGCGACCCGGCCGTCGCCGACCGCCTGCGCCGCGTCGACAACCGCCGCATGGCCTACCTGCGCACGCTCTTCCGCGCCATCTGCGACGACGACGGCGACGCCGAGGTCCGCGCCCTGCTCGCCTTCTCCCTGCGCGTCGGCGAGCACTTCATCGCCGCCGACGACCACGGCTCGCTCACCCACCCCGAGGTCCTGGAGCTCACCCGCACCTGGCTGCTCCGCTGAACCCGGTGCGTGGGAAGTCGGCCGGCCCGACTTCCCGCGCACATCACGACTCGGCCGCACCCGGCGGTCGACGGCTGGTGCGGCGGCGCTCCCCCGAGGATCCTCGGGGGCACCGGATGTCCGAGGGGGGAGCGCCGATGGAGGAGCAACAGACCTACGAAGAGGCCGAGTTCGAGGACGCCGAACCCGATGGAGCACCTCGCGGCCGGTTACGGCACCTCCTGGTCCTGCTCGGCGCGGCGGCCCTGTTCGGCGGCCTGCTCAGCGGTGCGATCAGTGTCGTCCTCTACCTGTTCACCGACTGGTTCGACCCCATCGGGGAGTTCGCCCACGACCACGGCATCCTCTTCTGGGGCCCGGCGAACCGCACCCCCCACCACCCGTGACCCCCGGCGCCGCATGACCCCACCCCTGATGATCTTTCTGGGGCCGGCTGTGGCACAGTGAGCGCGCTGATCATCGGATGACAGGGGTGGAGAGATGAGGATTCCGAGAGCGATGCCCGCCGCCGTGGCGGCCCTCGCACTGCTGACCGCGGCGACGGCGTGCTCGGGCGACGGCGGGGGCGGGAACAAGGCCGAGGTGGTGACGAGCCCCGCGGTCGCCACCACCGGTGCGACCGCGTCCTCTCCGGCGCCGACGCCCACCCCCACCGACGACACCGCCGCGCTGGAGCTCGCCAAGAAGGCGCGGGAGGGGCTGCTCGCGGCCGGCTCGGTGACGGTGGCGGCCGACCAGCCGACCGTGAAGAACAACCCGGCGAACCGCTACTCGACCGACCTCCAGGGCAACTGCGTGGCCGAGAAGACGATGGCCACCGGCAAGTTCCTGATCCGCAAGGTCGGCAACGAGTCCTGGTCGCACCCGGACCGCGAGTGGCTGAAGGCCAACCCCGGCAAGAGCGACCCGGCCGACTTCGAGGCGACGGCCGCGCTCATGACGAAGTGGCGGCCCGCCACCGAGGCCGTGCTGAAGGAGCACCAGGAGCTCTGCTCGCTCCAGGCCGTGGCCGACCTGATCTGGAGCGACAACCCCGCCACCAAGACCCGCAAGGTGATCCGCGTCGGCACCGGCACCGTCGGCCGGACCCCGGTGATCGTGCTGCGCTCGGGGAGTCTCGTCGGCGCCGCCACCGTCTCGGTCGCGGCCGACGGCTCGCCCTACCCGGTGAAGATCGAGTTCGAGTCCTCCGGCGGCCGCCCCTCGGGCACCCTCACCCTCGGCGGCTTCGGCGAGAAGGTCCCGGCCACCCGGCCCTCGGCCGACGAGATCTGGGACCCGAAGAAGTCCTGAACGACGCCGGGGCCGCCGCGGGAGCGTTCCCGCGGCGGCCCCGGATCCGTCCGTCAGGCGGTGCGGCGCAGCAGCGCCAGGTACATCGCGTCCGTGCCGTGCAGGTGCGGCCACAGCTGCACGTCCGGGCCGTCGCCCAGCGCGGGCACGCCGGGCAGCAGCGGGCGGGCGTCGATCCACTCGACCCGGCCGCCCTCGGCGCGCAGCACGTCGTCCACCACGGCCCGGGTCTCCGCCAGGTGCGGCGAGCAGGTCGCGTACCCGACCACGCCGCCGACCCGGGTGGCGTCGATCGCGGAGCGCAGCAGGTCCCGCTGGAGCGGCCCGAACGCGGCGACGTCCGCCGGCCGGCGGCGCCAGCGCGCCTCGGGGCGCCGGCGCAGCGCGCCGAGGCCGGAGCAGGGCACGTCCACCAGGACGCGGTCGAAGCTCTCCGAGCGCCAGGCGCCCCGGGTGCCGTCCGCCGCGATCACGGTGTACGGGCCGGGGTTGCCGTCGAGCGCGCGGGCGACCAGGCGGGCCCGGTGCGGCTGCTTCTCGCTGGCGACCAGGGCGGCGCCGCGCTCGGCGGCGAGGGCGCCGAGCAGCGCGGCCTTGCCGCCGGGGCCTGCGCAGCCGTCCAGCCAGACCCGGTCCGGGCCCTCCAGCGGAGCGGCGGCCAGCGCGATGGCGACCAGCTGGCTGCCCTCGTCCTGGACGCCGGCCCGGTTCTCGCGGACGGCGTCGAGCGAGCCCGGGTCGCCGCCCTCGGCGAGCCGCAGCGCGTACGGGGACCAGCGGCCGGCCTCGGCCTCGGGCAGCGCCTCGGCGAGGTCGGCCACGGAGACCCGGCCGGGCCGGGCGACCAGGGTGACCTCGGGGCGCTCGTTGTCGGCGCGCAGCAGCTCCTCGATGGCGGAGCGTCCGGAGGCGTCCGGCTGCCAGCGGCCGAGGGAGTCCCAGAGCGAGGAGACGACCCAGCGCGGGTGCGAGTGGACGACGGCGAGGTGGTCCTCGGCGTCCTTGTCGTACGGCGGGGCGACCTGCTCGATCCACGCGTCGATGTCGTGGGCGCTGATCCGGCGCAGCACGGCGTTGACGAACTTGGCCTTGCCGTCGCCGAGGACCGCGCGGGCCAGCTCGACGGTGGCCGAGACGGCGGCGTGGGTGGGGATGCGGGTGGCGAGCAGCTGGTGGGCGCCGAGCGAGAGCACGTCCAGCACCGGCGGGTCGACCTTGGAGAGCGGGCGGTCGATGCACGCGGCGATGATCGCGTCGTAGGTGCCCTGCAGGCGCAGGGTGCCGTAGACGAGTTCGGTGGCGAGGGCGGCGTCGCGCCGGTCCATGCCCTTCTGCTCGGCCTCGCGGAGCAGGGAGGGCAGGATCAGGTTGGCGTAGGCGTCGCGCTCGTCGACGGCGCGCAGGGCGCGGAAGGCGACGATCCGGGCCGGGTCCTTCTTGGGACGGCGGTGCGGACGGGGCGCGCGCCCGGCGCCGGCGGGGCCGCCGGAGTGGCTGCTGCGGGGGGTGGTCATGGTGCGGGGCCTCAAGGTGCTGCGGTGGTTATCGGGGGGCTGTCGGAGGGTGCGCGTTCGCGCACCCGGTGTTCGTACGGACGCGCGTACGCGCGCCCGGTGGTCGTACGGACCGTACGACCACCAAGGTTATCGGGCCGGGTCAGCCCTCGAAGCGCTCGCCGGACTCGATCCGCGTCCCGCGCGCCCAGTCGGCCGCCCGCATCGGCTTCTTGCCCTGCGGCTGGACGTCACCCAGCTCGACGTCGTGGCTGCCGGTGCCGACCCGGACGCTGTTCTTGGCCACGGCCAGCTCGCCGGGGGCCAGCTCGGTGGAGTCGGTGAGCAGCTTGACCGGCCCGGAGACCTTGAGCCGCTCGCCGCGGAAGAGCGTCCAGGCGCCGGGGGCGGGGGCGCAGCCGCGCACCACCCGGTCGACCCGCAGGGCGGGGTGGGTCCAGTCGATCCGGGCGTCCTCGACGCTGATCTTCGGGGCGAGGGTGATGCCCTCGGCGGGCTGCGGGACGGCGTGCAGGGTGCCGTCGGCGATGCCGTCCATGGTGGCGACGAGCAGCCGGGCGCCGGAGTGGGCGAGGCGGTTCAGCAGTTCGCCGCTGGTGTCGGTGGGGCGGATCTCCTCGGTGAGCACGCCGAAGACCGGGCCGGAGTCCAGTCCCTGCTCGATGAGGAAGGTGGAGGCGCCGGTCACCTCGTCGCCGGCCAGCACCGCGTGCTGGACGGGGGCCGCGCCGCGCCAGGCGGGCAGCAGCGAGAAGTGCAGGTTGACCCAGCCGAACTTGGGGACCTCCAGCGCGCCGGGGCGCAGCAGGGCGCCGTACGCGACGACCGGGCAGCAGTCGGGGGCGAGTTCGGTGAGGCGGGCGAGGAACTCGGGGTCGCCGGGCTTCGCGGGCTTGAGGACCTCGATCCCGGCCTCCTCGGCGCGCTGGGCGACGGGGCTGGCGACCAGCTTGCGGCCGCGGCCGGACATGGCGTCGGGGCGGGTGACCACCGCGACGACCTCGTGCCGGTCGGAGGCGAGCAGGGCGTCCAGGGCGGGAACGGCGACCTCGGGGGTGCCGGCGAACACGAGGCGCATCAAGTGCCTTTCAGATGGGGGGAGTCGGGGGGGTCAGCGCGCGGCACCGAAGGTGCTGTGCGGGGAGATCTTGACGACCGGCGCGGGGCCGGCGCCCCAGTCCGACTCGCGGATCGCCTTGAGCGCGGCCTTGCGCTGCTCGCGGTCGAGGCGGTCGATGAAGACGATGCCGTCCAGGTGGTCGGTCTCGTGCTGGATGCAGCGGGCCAGCAACCGGGTGCCCTCGACGGTGACCGGGTCGCCGTACATGTTGAGGCCCCTGGCCACCACGCCGTACGCGCGCTTGGTGTCGAAGCGCAGGCCGGGCAGCGAGAGGCAGCCCTCGGGGCCGTCCTGCTCCTCGTCGGTGAGCGAGAGGTCCGGGTTGATCAGGTGCCCGGTGACGCCGTCCACGTGGTAGGTGAACACCCGTAGGGAGACGCCGAGTTGAGGGGCCGCCAGACCGGCGCCGGGGGCGTCCAGCATGGTGTCGGTGAGGTCCTTGACCAGGGTGCGGAGCTCCTTGTCGAAGGTGGTCACCGGCTGCGCGGTGGCCCGCAGGACCGGGTCGCCGAAGATCCGGATCGGCTGGATCGCCATGGCGTACGGGCTCCTGTCCCCTTCGGTGGTCCGCGGACGGATCGCGCGGCCGGTCGCCGGCCAGTCTATGCAATCGGGTCCGACGGGTTTCCCGGTGCGGGAGGTTCCCGGGCAGCTGGCATATCCCGAGTGCGGCCACCAGCGTGACCCCGGCCCCCGCTCCGGCGTTGGTCAAGTGAGATTGACCGGGGCCGGGACGCCCCGAGCGCCGGTGAGCGGCGGGCGCCCCGACCGCGCCGAACCGTACGGAAGGTGGCACGAGGCCATGGCCGAGCAGATCAACCACGACGCCCGGGCGCGGGCGAGCCTGCACCTGCTGGTGCGGGACATCGAGCGGGTGCGGCGCCAGGTCGACGCGCTGCGGACCCTCACCGCCCAACTGGGCAACGTCTACCGGCCGCGCCGGCCCAGTACCTCCGCCGGCTTCGTGGTGTACGGGCGGGCGCCCGCGCCGACCGTGCGGCTGGCGCAGGAGCTGCGCGAGAGCGTGGAGACGCTGGTGGCCGCGGCGGTCGAGTTCGACCGGGCGCTGGGGTTCTCCTGGGACTCGGTGGGCTCGGCCCTCGGGGTCACCAAGCAGGCGGTGCACCGCCGGTACGGGATGCGCCGGCCGACCAGCGAGCTGCTGGCGGCGGGCGGCGGGGTGACCGGGCCCGGCCGGCCGGACCGCTCCGAGGAGCTGCCCGCCCCGGCGCCGGCCCCGGCCGGCCTGGGCGCGACCGTCCCGGCGGCCCGCCTGGGCGGCCTGGACCGCGCCGGGCTCGACCGCGCCGGCCTGGACCGACCGGGGCTGGACCGACCGGGGCTGGACCGCCCCGGCATCCCCCTGCGCGGCTGAGGCGCGCACCGCGAACCGCACGCGCGACCGCACGCACCATCGGGGCGGGGTGCCGCAGCCACCCCGCCCCGGGCGCGCCCGCCTCACGCGGCGCGCCCCGCCTCACCCGACCACCGGCGCGCCCCCCACCCCCACCGCGCCCCGCCTCACCCGATGTCCGTCGGATCGATCCGCACCTTCACCGGCTCCGGCGCCCGCAGCGCGATCCGCGCGATCTGCGCCGCCTTGAGCGCCGCCGCCAGCGCCGAGCCCTGCCCGGGCGGCACCCGCAGCAGCGCCCGCTCCTGCTCCTCCCCGCGCAGCGCCGCCACCGGCACCGGCCCGAGCACGTCCGCGCCCTCGGGCGGCCGGACCAGGCCCAGCAGGTCGGCGACCGCCCCCGGGCTGCCGGTCACCGAGGCCATCCGGGAGACCGGCGGGAAGTGCAGCTCCGCCCGTTCCGCCAGCTCCAGGCCGGCGTGCCCGGTCGGGTCCCAGCGCACCAGCGCCTGCACCGGACGCGCGGTCGGCTCGGCGACCACCACCACCGTGCCGCCCTCGCCGACCGGCCGCACCAGCGCGGCCGCCGCCAGCCACAGCCGCAGCGCCTCCTCACCGGCCCGCAGGTCGGCCCGGTTGAGCAGCGCCCAGCCGTCCAGCAGCAGCGCCGCCGCGTAGCCGGAGCCGCCCTCGACCACGGGCTCGGCGCCCGGCGTGGAGATCACCAGCGCGGGTTCGTCCGGCACGGTCGTCAGCACCGCGTCCCGCCCGGAGGTGCGGACCGGCACCCGCGGGAACGCCTTGCCCAGTTCCTCGGCCGTCCGCCGGGCGCCCACCACCTGGGCCCGCAGCCGGAACGAGCCGCACTCCTGGCAGTGCCAGTCCGCCTCGGGCTCCCCGCACCAGCCGCAGTGCAACGGCGCGTCCGCCGAGGCGGCCTCCAGCGGCCCCTCGCAGCGCCGGCAGCGCGCCGGGGTCCGGCAGCGTCCGCAGGCCAGCCGGGGCACGTACCCGCGCCGGGGCACCTGGATGAGCACCGGCCCGCCGGCCGCCAGCGCGTCCCGGGCGACCTCCCAGGCGACCGAGGGCAGCCGGGCGGCCTGCGCGGCGGCGTCCCGGTGCTGGTCGTGCTCGGTGACGGTACGGACCCGGGGCGCCACCTGCCGGACGGTCTCCCGGGCGGCCGCCAGCGGGCGCGCCCAGCCGGTGCGGACCAGCTGCGCGCCCTCCACGGTCACCGCGTGACCGCCGAGCAGCACCGCGGCGCCCTCCTCGGCGGCGCGCAGCAGCGCCACCTCCCGGACGTGCGGGTGCGGGGCGCGCGGATCGCTGTGGCTGGAGTCGCCGTCCGACCAGACCACCACCAGGCCGAGGTCACGGACCGGCGCGAACATCGCCGCCCGGGTGCCGATCGCCGCGTGCACCGAGCCCCGGCTCACCGTCAGCCAGCGCCGGTAGCGCTCGCGCGGGCCGAGGTCGGCGGCCAGGGTGGCGTGCCGGCCCTCCCCCAGCAGTTCGGCGAGCGCCCGGTCCACCCGGGCGGTGGCCCGGCCGTCCGGCAGCACGACCAGCGCGCCGCGCCCGCCGGCCAGGGTGGCGGCCACCGCGCGCGCGATCTCGTACGGCCAGCCGGGGCCGGGCAGCGCCGTCCACACCGCGCGCGGTGAGCCGCCGTCGGCGAGCGCGGCCAGGAAGTCCGGGCCGGCGGGGTAGCGCGACCAGCCGCCGGGCTGCGGGGCGGGCGGCGGGGGCAGCGGGTCGGGCGAGGGCTCGGCCTCGGCCTTGGCGTGCCGGGGCGGGACGGCCAGCTGCAGCACGTCGGCGAGGGTGCCCGCGTACCGGTCGGCGACCGTGCGGCAGAGCCGCAGCAGCTGCGGGGTGAGCACCTGCTCGGACGAGAGCACCTGGGCGAGCGGCGCCAGCGGCCCGGCGAAGTCGCTCTCCGCCAGCCGCGCCACGATGAAGCCGTCGTGCAGTTCCCCGCCCTCGCGCTGGCCGCGCACCACGCGCGCCCCGAAACGCACCCGCACCCGCGCGCCGGGCCGGGCGTCCTCGGCCATGGCGGCCGGCACCTCGTAGTCGAAGAACTTGTCGATGGTCAGCACGCCCTTGTCGACGACCACCCGGGCCACCGGCAGGTGCTCCGCCCGCTTGGCGCCGCGCCAGGTGCGCGGCTTGGCCTTGCGGACCGTCTCCCGGATGAACGCCAGTTGCTCCGGCGCCGATCCGTTCTCCTCCGTGCTGTTCATCGCTCCACTACTACCAGCTCCCACCGACACGAAACCGCAGGCGGCGGCCCCCACGAGGGGAGTCCGCCGCCTGCGGTCTGGTCGGATCGGGCCTTGGGCTTGTCGGACAAGCCTCAGGGGCGTGCCCCGCGGCCCCGGCCGGTGCGGGACTCAGGCCTGCGCGGCCTTCTTCAGCTGCTCGACCCGGTCGGTCCGCTCCCAGGTGAAGTCCGGCAGCTCACGGCCGAAGTGGCCGTACGCGGCGGTCTGGGAGTAGATCGGACGCAGCAGGTCCAGGTCGCGGATGATCGCGGCCGGACGCAGGTCGAACACCTCGGTGACGGCCTTCTGGATGTCCAGGACCGGCACGGTCTCGGTGCCGAAGGTCTCCACGAACAGGCCGACCGGCTCGGCCTTGCCGATCGCGTACGCGACCTGCACCTCGGCGCGGCGGGCAAGGCCGGCGGCGACGATGTTCTTCGCCACCCAGCGCATCGCGTACGCGGCCGAGCGGTCCACCTTGGACGGGTCCTTGCCGGAGAAGGCGCCGCCGCCGTGGCGGGCCATGCCGCCGTAGGTGTCGATGATGATCTTGCGGCCGGTGAGGCCGGCGTCGCCCATCGGGCCGCCGATCTCGAAGCGGCCGGTCGGGTTGACCAGCAGGCGGTAGCCCTCGGTGACCAGCTTGATGCCCTGGTCGGCGAGCGCCTTGAGCTCCGGCTCCACGACGAACTCGCGGATGTCCGGGGTCAGCAGCGAGTCGAGGTCGATGTCGCTGGCGTGCTGGGTGGAGACGACCACGGTGTCGAGGCGGACGGCCTTGTCGCCGTCGTACTCGATGGTGACCTGGGTCTTGCCGTCGGGGCGCAGGTACGGGATGGTCCCGTTCTTGCGGACCTCGGTCAGGCGCTGCGAGAGGCGGTGCGCGAGGGTGATCGGCAGCGGCATCAGCTCGGGCGTCTCGTCGGACGCGTAGCCGAACATCAGGCCCTGGTCGCCGGCGCCCTGCTTGTCCAGGTCGTCCTCATCGCCCTCGACCCGGGCCTCGTACGCGGTGTCGACACCCTGCGCGATGTCCGGCGACTGGGCACCGATCGAGACCGAGACGCCGCAGGACGCGCCGTCGAAGCCCTTCTTGGAGCTGTCGTAGCCGATCTCCAGGATCTTGTCCCGGACGAGCTGCGCGATCGGCGCGTACGCCTTCGTGGTCACCTCGCCGGCCACGTGCACCTGGCCGGTGGTGATCAGCGTCTCCACGGCGACCCGGCTGGTCGGGTCCTCCCGCAGGAGAGCGTCGAGGATCGTGTCGCTGATCTGGTCAGCGATCTTGTCGGGGTGTCCCTCGGTCACGGACTCCGAGGTGAACAGGCGGCGAGACACAGCGCTCCCTGGGGTTGCAGCGGCTGCTGACTGAAGGCCCCCGGCGGACCGGGGACATCCGGAAAGACTTGATTCCTGGAGTGTAACGGGCGGCTACCGAGGATGGTCACTCCCATCCGAAAAAGGAGACGGAAATGATCGCCGATTAAGATCGTTCGACCGGGACCGATCCCCCGAACGGGGGCGTACCGGGCATCAGCCGGCCATTTCCAGCCGCCGCGCGACGAGGTCCCAGACCACGTCCGCGAGCACCTCCTTCGGGCCCACCGGAACCGGCGTCTCACTGCCGTCCGAGCCCAGTACCACGGCCTCGTTGACGTCCGTACCGAAGGCCTTGCCGTCGCCGACCTCGTTGACCACGAGCAGATCGCAGCCCTTGCGGGCGAGCTTGGCGCGGCCGTTGGCGAGCACGTCGTCGGTCTCCGCGGCGAAACCCACGACCAGCTGGCCGGGCCTGCTCCGTTCGGCGGACAGCTCGGCGAGGACGTCGGGGTTGCGGACCAGCGCGACCGGCGCCGGCTCGACCCCCTCGACCTTCTTGATCTTGCCGGAGGCGTACTCGGCGGGCCGGAAGTCGGCCACCGCGGCGGCCATCACCACGGCGTCCGCGTCCGCCGCCGCCTTCACGGCCGCCTCGCGCAGCTGCAGCGCGGTGGACACCCGCACCACGTCGACGCCGGCCGGGTCGGGCAGCTCGGCGTTGGCGGAGATCAGCGTCACCCGGGCGCCGCGGGCGGCGGCGGTGGCGGCCAGCGCGTAGCCCTGCTTGCCCGAGGAGCGGTTGCCGAGGAAGCGCACCGGGTCCAGCGGCTCCCGGGTGCCGCCGGCGGAGACCACCACGTGCCGCCCGGCGAGGTCGGCCCGCGCGCCGCCGTACCGCAGCACCGCGCGGCAGGCGTCGAAGATGGCGCCGGGGTCGGGCAGCCGGCCCTTGCCGGTGTCCTGGCCGGTCAGCCGGCCGACCGCGGGCTCCAGCACCACGGTGCCGCGGCGGCGCAGGGTGGCCACGTTCTCCTGGGTGGCCGGGTGCTCCCACATCTCGGTGTGCATGGCGGGCGCCAGCACCACCGGGCAGCGGGCGGTGAGCAGGGTGTTGGTGAGCAGGTCGTCGGCCAGGCCGTGGGCGGCCTTGGCCATCAGGTCGGCGGTGGCCGGCGCGACCACGACCAGGTCGGCCTGCTGGCCGATCCGCACGTGCGGCACCTCGTGCACGCGCTCCCAGGTCTCGGTGGCGGCCGGGCGGCCGGACAGCGCGGCCCAGGTGGCCTCGCCGACGAAGTGCAGGGCCGCCTCGGTGGGCACCACGGTCACCTGGTGGCCGGACTCGGTGAACCGGCGCAGCAGCTCGCAGGCCTTGTACGCGGCGATGCCGCCGCTGACGCCGAGGACCACGCGCGGGGCGTCGGTCCGGTCCGTGCTCGCGCTCATTCCGCTGCGTTCCTCCAGGTCGGGGGCGGTCCCGGGGCGTTTCGGGGCGGTCCCGGGGCGGGACCGAGCCCACCCTACGACCCCTCAGCCGCGGCCCGCACTGTGGCCGGGCCCACACCCGTACGCGGACAGGACGCACGGGGTGGACGCGCACAGCAGAACGCGGGGCCCGGCGGAAAGGATTCCGCCGGGCCCCGCGCAGGTCTGACAGGCCTCAGGCCGCTTCGATCGCCTCGGCGGTCAGCATGCCCGCGTTGATCTCGCGCAGCGCGATCGACAGCGGCTTCTCGTGCACGTGGGTGTCCACCAGCGGACCGACGTACTCCAGCAGGCCCTCGCCCAGCTGCGAGTAGTACGCGTTGATCTGGCGGGCGCGCTTGGCCGCGTAGATCACCAGGCTGTACTTGGAGTCGGTCGCCTCAAGCAGCTCGTCGATCGGCGGGTTGATGATGCCCTCGGGCGCGGTCATGGAAGAGGACACGCTAAAACCTTCCGAAAGGGTGGAAAAGACAGACAGGTCAGGCTACACCGAGCAAGGCTAGCAGTTCGGCCGCTACCTGCTCGACGGAGGTGTTGACAAGGGTCGTGTCGAACTCGGGCTCGGCCGCCAGCTCGACCTTGGCGGCCTGGAGCCGCTTCTCGATGACGTCCTGCGCCTCGGTGCCCCGGCCGACCAGCCGGCGGACCAGCTCGTCCCAGCTCGGCGGGGCCAGGAACACCAGCTGCGCGTCGGACATCGACTCCCGCACCTGCCGGGCGCCCTGGAGGTCGATCTCCAGCAGGACGGGCTCGCCGCGCTCCAGCTTCTCCAGCACCGCCGCACGCGGCGTGCCGTAGCGGTTCCCGGCGAACTCGGCCCACTCCAGCAGCTCGCCGTTGGCGATCAGCTTGTCGAACTCGTCGTTGTCGACGAAGTGGTACTGGACCCCGTTCTTCTCGCCCGGCCTCGGGTGGCGGGTCGTCGCCGACACCGAGAGCCAGACCTCGGGGTACTGCTTCCTCATATGAGCGACGACCGTGCTCTTGCCGACCCCCGAGGGGCCGGAGAGCACGGTCAGCCGCGGACGCTCACTCATGCACCGATTATCCCGGATCGCGGACGATCCCGGGACCACGGGGCACGGTCAGGCGGCACCGCCGCCGAACTCCCGCTCCAGGGAGGCGATCTGGTTCGTTCCGAGACCGCGCACGCGGCGGCTCTCGCTGATGCCGAGGCGCTCCATGATCTGCTTGGCACGGACCTTGCCGACGCCGGGGAGGGACTCCAGCAGTGCGGAGACCTTCATCTTGCCGATCACGTCGTTGTCGGCCTTACCGGCCTTGATCACCTCGTGCAGCGAGGCGCCGGAGTGCTTGAGCCGGTTCTTGACCTCGGCGCGCTCCCGGCGAGCCTCGGCGGCCTTCGCGAGCGCGGCGGTGCGCTGTTCAGGGGTAAGGGGCGGAAGAGCCACGCCGTTCACCTCAGGGTGTGGAAGGAAGGATTGAGCTATGACTGATGTGGTGCCTTCGGCCGTCGGCCGCAGAAGAGCCCAATGGCTCTGACCTGCGAGAGCAACGGGATTCGCGGCTCTTCGACGACCTATCGCCGGACACTACCCGGATTGCGGCGCCACGTCAGGAAAAGAACACGAAAAGTCCTGGTCAGCCGAGGCCGACCAGGACTTTCCAGGTCAAAACGTCCGTGATTGCGGTGCTTTCCGAGCGGCGGTGTGACCGCGCTCACGTCGGCTCGCCGGGGCACTCGCCGCTTCCTCGCGCCATCGCGCAGGGTCACGCGACCGCTACCCGGCGGCCGTCGGGGCTACTTGACGGCGTCCGCGTACTCGTCCACGAACCGCCGGGCCGCCTCCCGCAGGGCCGGCACCGAGGGGCCGTGCCGGAGCACGTCCCGGCTCACGCTCGGCACCACGTTGCGCACCGAGGCGCCGAACACCCGCGGCAGGTCCGCCATCGTGGCGCCCTGGGCGCCGATGCCGGGGGCCAGCAGCGGGCCGTTGATCGCCAGGTCCACGCCGGCGTCCGCGAGGGTCGCGCCGACCACCGCGCCGAACGAACCCAGCGGCTCGGCACCGGCGTTCTCGGCCGCCAGCTGGCGCAGCACGGAGGCCGCGACCGGCTCGCCGTCGGCGCCCACCGCGCGCTGCACCTCGGCACCCTCCGGGTTGGAGGTCAGCGCCAGCGCGAAGACGCCCGCGCCGCTCTCCTTCGCCAGGTCCAGCGCCGGGCGCAGCGAGCCGAAGCCCAGGTACGGGCTGACCGTGACGGCGTCCGAGAACAGCGGACTGCCCGGCGCGAGGAAGGCCTCGGCGTACGCGGCCATGGTCGAGCCGATGTCGCCGCGCTTGGCGTCCATCAGGACCAGCGCGCCGGCCGCGCGGGCCTCCTCCACGGACTTCTCCAGCACCGCGACGCCCTTGCTGCCGAAGCGCTCGAAGAAGGCGGCCTGCGGCTTGAGCACGGCCACCCGGTCGGCCAGCGCCTCGACCACGGTCCGGCTGAAGGTCTCCAGGCCTGCGACGGAGTCCTCCAGGCCCCAGGAGGCGAGCAGGGAGGCGTGCGGGTCGATGCCCACGCACAGCTGGCCGCGGGTGTCGAGGGCGTGGCGCAGCCGGGCGCCGAAGGGGGCGAGGGTCATGACGTCCTTCCGAAAGGGGGGTGGGAGGGGGCTGGAGGCGTCCTACGCAGCCTTGGGCGCGTCCACCGCGCTGCCGACGGCGGCGGCCAGGTTGCGGAAGCCACCGGCCCGCACCCGGGCGGAGAGGCCCTTGTGGACGCGGCGGCACCAGAACGGGCCCTCGTAGATGAAGGCGCTGTAGCCCTGGACCAGGTCGGCGCCGTGGACGATGCGCTGCCAGGCGTCCTCGGCGGTCTCGACGCCGCCGACCGACACCAGGGTGATCCGGCCCCCGGTACGGGCGCGCAGCCGCCGCAGCACGTCCAGGGCGCGCTCCTTGAGCGGGGCGCCGGACAGGCCGCCCATGCCGATCTCCTCGACCCGGGCGGCGGGGGTGCGCAGGCCCTCGCGGCCGATGGTGGTGTTGGTGGCGATGATGCCGTCCAGACCGAGCTCCAGGGCGAGGTCGGCGACCGCGTCGATGTCCTCGTCGGCCAGGTCGGGGGCGATCTTGACCAGCAGCGGGACGTGGTGCGGGGTGGAGCGGTCGGCGGCCTCGCGGACGGCGCTCAGCAGCGGGCCCAGGTGCGAGACGGCCTGCAGGTTGCGCAGCCCCGGGGTGTTCGGGGAGCTGACGTTGACCACCAGGTAGTCGGCGTAACGGGCGAGCCGCTCGGTCGACTTGACGTAGTCGGCGATCGCGTCGGCCTCCTCGACCACCTTGGTCTTGCCGATGTTGACGCCGACCACCGGGGTGGAGGTGGTGTGCGGGCGCTGCGCGAGGCGGGCGGCGACTCGGGCGGAGCCCTGGTTGTTGAAGCCCATCCGGTTGATCAGCGCGCGGTCCTCGACCAGGCGGAACAGCCGCGGCGCCGGGTTGCCCTGCTGGGCCTCACCGGTGATGGTGCCGATCTCGACGTAGTCGAAGCCGAGCATCGACAGGCCGTCGATGCCGACGCCGTTCTTGTCGAAGCCGGCCGCCAGGCCGAACGGGCCGGGCAGGTCGAGGCCGAGGGCGGTGGTGCGCAGCGCGCGGTCGCGCGGGGCGAGCACCAGGCGCGCCAGCGAGCGCAGCCCGCGGACGGAGGAGACCAGGCGGATCCAGAAGAAGGCGAGGTGGTGGGCCTTCTCGGGGTCCATCTTCTTGAAGACGAGGTCGAACAGCAGCTTGTACACGGTGATCCCATCGGGCGGGCGGAGCCGCCGGAAGAAGGGCGGTGGCGGGCCGGGGGTGCCCCCTGCCGGAGGTGGCGGGCATGGCGGTGGGGGGCACCCGGCGGTCCGGTGCCCCCCACTGCGGCGGTCCTACTTGCGGCCGGCGTTGATCAGCTCGGCGTGCTCCTGGAGCGACATCACCCCGACCTCGTCGCGCAGCAGCGCGTCGATGCCCTGGACGGCGGCGCCCATCGCCTGGACGGTGGTCAGGCAGGGCACCGCGCGGGCGACCGCGGCGGTGCGGATCTCGTAGCCGTCGAGGCGGCCGCCGGTGCCGTACGGCGTGTTGATGATGAGGTCGACCTCGCCGTCGTGGATCAGCTGGACGATGGTCTTCTCGCCGTTCGGGCCCTCGCCCTCGCTGTGCTTGCGCACCACGGTGGCGGGGATGCCGCCGCGCTGCAGCACCTCGGCGGTGCCGGAGGTGGCGAGCACCTCGAAGCCCAGGTTGACCAGGGCGCGGGCCGGGAACACCAGGTTGCGCTTGTCGCGGTTGGCGACCGAGACGAAGACCTTGCCCTTGGTCGGCAGGGCCCCGTAGGCGCCGGTCTGCGACTTGGCGTACGCGGTGCCGAACACCTTGTCGATGCCCATGACCTCGCCGGTGGAGCGCATCTCCGGGCCGAGGACGGTGTCCACGCCGCGGCCGTGCACGTCGCGGAAGCGGCTCCACGGCATCACGGCCTCCTTGACGGAGATCGGGGCGTCGGCGGGCAGCGTGCCGCCGTCGCCCTCGGCCGGGAGCATGCCCTCGGCGCGCAGCTCGGCGATGGTGGCGCCGAGCGAGACCCGGGCCGCCGCCTTGGCCAGCGGCACGGCGGTCGCCTTGGAGGTGAACGGCACGGTGCGCGAGGCGCGCGGGTTGGCCTCCAGCACGTACAGGATGTCGCCGGAGAGCGCGAACTGGATGTTGATCAGGCCGCGGACGCCGACACCGCGCGCGATGGCCTCGGTGGAGGCGCGCAGGCGCTTGATGTCGTAGCCGCCGAGGGTGATCGGGGGCAGCGCGCAGGCGGAGTCGCCGGAGTGGATGCCGGCCTCCTCGATGTGCTCCATGACGCCGCCGAGGTAGAGCTCGGTGCCGTCGTAGAGCGCGTCGACGTCGATCTCCACCGCGTCGTCGAGGAAGCGGTCGATGAGCACCGGGTGCTCGGAGATCAGGCCGGCGTGGCGCTCCAGGTACGACGCGAGCGAGGCCTCGTCGTAGACGATCTCCATGCCGCGGCCGCCGAGCACGTACGAGGGGCGGGCCAGCACCGGGTAGCCGATCTCGTCGGCGATGGACTTGGCCTCCTCGAAGGAGAACGCGGTGCCGTGCTTGGGGGCGGGCAGCCCGGCGTCGCGCAGCACGCGGCCGAAGGCGCCGCGCTCCTCGGCGAGGTCGATCGCCTCGGGCTGGGTGCCGACGATCGGCACGCCGTTGTCCTTGAGCGCCTGTGCCAGGCCCAGCGGGGTCTGGCCGCCGAGCTGGACGATGACGCCGGCCAGCGGACCGGCCTGCCGCTCGGCGTGGACGATCTCCAGGACGTCCTCCAGGGTGAGCGGCTCGAAGTAGAGCCGGTCGGAGGTGTCGTAGTCGGTGGAGACGGTCTCGGGGTTGCAGTTGACCATCACGGTCTCGTACCCGGCGTCGGCCAGCGCGAAGGAGGCGTGGACGCAGGAGTAGTCGAACTCGATGCCCTGGCCGATGCGGTTGGGGCCGGAGCCGAGGATGATCACGGCGGGCTTGGTGCGCGGGGCGACCTCGTTCTCCTCGTCGTAGGACGAGTAGAAGTACGGGGTCTTGGCCGCGAACTCGGCGGCGCAGGTGTCGACGGTCTTGAACACCGGGCGGATGCCGAGGGCGTGGCGCACCTCGCGCACGACGTCCGGGCGCAGGCCGCGGATCTCGCCGATCTGCTGGTCGGAGAAGCCGTGCCGCTTGGCGTGGCGCAGCAGCTCGGGGGTGAGCTTCTCGGCCTCGGCGAGCTCGCCGGCGATCTCGTCGAGCAGGAAGAGCTGGTCGACGAACCACGGGTCGATCTTGGTGGCGTCGAACACCTCCTCGGGGGTGGCGCCGGCCCGGATGGCCTCCATGACCGTGTTGATCCGGCCGTCGGTGGGCACGACGGCCTTCTCCAGGAGGGCGGCCTTGTCGCCGGGCTCGCCGGTCCAGGTGAACTGCGAGCCCTTCTTCTCCAGCGAGCGCAGCGCCTTCTGCAGCGCCTCGGGGAAGTTGCGGCCGAGCGCCATGGCCTCACCGACGGACTTCATGGTGGTGGTCAGGGTGGCGTCCGCGCTCGGGAACTTCTCGAAGGCGAAGCGCGGGACCTTGACGACCACGTAGTCGAGGGTCGGCTCGAAGGAGGCCGGGGTCTCCTCGGTGATGTCGTTCGGGATCTCGTCCAGGGTGTAGCCGACGGCCAGCTTGGCGGCGATCTTGGCGATCGGGAAGCCGGTGGCCTTGGAGGCGAGCGCCGAGGAGCGCGAGACGCGCGGGTTCATCTCGATGACGATGACCCGGCCGTCGACGGGGTTGACGGCGAACTGGATGTTGCAGCCGCCGGTGTCGACGCCGACCTCGCGGATGACGGCGATGCCGATGTCGCGCAGGATCTGGTACTCGCGGTCGGTGAGGGTCATCGACGGGGCGACGGTGATGGAGTCACCGGTGTGCACGCCCATCGGGTCGAAGTTCTCGATGGAGCAGACGACCACGACGTTGTCGTTCTTGTCGCGCATCAGCTCCAGCTCGTACTCCTTCCAGCCGAGGATGGACTCCTCCAGGAGCACCTCGGTGGTCGGCGAGAGGGCCAGGCCCTGGCCGGCGATGCGGCGCAGGTCCTCCTCGTTGTGGGCGAAGCCGGAGCCGGCGCCGCCCATGGTGAAGGAGGGGCGCACGACGACCGGGTAGCCGCCGAGGGTGTCGACGCCGGCCACCACCTCGTCCATGGTGTGGCAGATGACCGAGCGGGCGGACTCGCCGTGGCCGATCTTGGCGTGGACGGCCTCGACGACGCCCTTGAAGAGGTCGCGGTCCTCACCCTTGTTGATCGCCACCACGTCGGCGCCGATCAGCTCGACCCCGTACTTCTCCAGGGTGCCGGCCTTGTGCAGGGAGATCGCGGTGTTGAGCGCGGTCTGCCCGCCGAGGGTCGGCAGCAGCGCGTCGGGGCGCTCCTTGGCGATGATCCGCTCGACGAAGTCGGGGGTGATCGGCTCGACGTAGGTGGCGTCGGCGATCTCCGGGTCGGTCATGATCGTCGCGGGGTTGGAGTTGACCAGGACGACCCGCAGGCCCTCGGCCTTGAGCACGCGGCAGGCCTGCGTGCCGGAGTAGTCGAACTCGGCGGCCTGGCCGATGACGATCGGGCCGGAACCGATCACCAGGACGGACTTGATGTCAGTGCGCTTAGGCACGCTGGCCCTCCATGAGCTTCACGAAACGGTCGAAGAGGTAGGCCGCGTCGTGCGGGCCGGCAGCCGCTTCGGGGTGGTACTGCACGCTGAAGGCGGGGACGTCCAGGCACTGGAGACCCTCGACCACGTCGTCGTTGAGGCAGACGTGGGAGACCTCGGCGCGCCCGTACGGGGTGTCGCTGACCTTGTCCAGCGGCGCGTTCACGGCGAAGCCGTGGTT
Source organism: Kitasatospora sp. NPDC004240 (assembly GCF_053603215.1). Taxonomy (NCBI): domain Bacteria; kingdom Bacillati; phylum Actinomycetota; class Actinomycetes; order Kitasatosporales; family Streptomycetaceae; genus Kitasatospora; species Kitasatospora sp. NPDC004240. The sequence continues at coordinate 18,477 of NZ_JBSGFD010000101.1, forward strand.
GTGGGCGGTCACCTCGACCTTGCCGGTGGTGCGGTCCTGCACCGGCTGGTTGATGCCGCGGTGGCCGTACTTGAGCTTGTAGGTGCCGAAGCCCAGCGCCCGGCCGAGGATCTGGTTGCCGAAGCAGATGCCGAAGAACGGGGTCTTCCGCTCCAGCACGCCCTGCGCCACGGCGACCTGGTGGTCGGCGGTGGCCGGGTCACCCGGGCCGTTGGAGAAGAACACGCCGTCGGGGGCGACCGCGTACAGCTCCTCGACGGTGGAGTTCGCCGGGAAGACGTGCACCTCGATGCCGCGCTCGGCCATCCGCTGCGGGGTCATCGCCTTGATGCCGAGGTCCAGCGCCGCGACGGTGAACCGCTTCTCGCCGACCGCCGGGACGACGTACGGCTCGGTGGTGGCGACCTCGGCACACAGGTCGGCGCCCTTCATCTCCGGCGCCTGCTGCACCTTGGCCAGCAGGGCCGCCTGGTCGGCGACCGCCGGGCCGGAGAAGATGCCGACCCGCATGGCGCCGCGCTCGCGCAGGTGGCGGGTGAGCGCCCGGGTGTCGATGCCGCTGATGCCGACGACGCCCTGGTTCGCGAGCTCCTCGTCCAGCGAGCGGCGCGAGCGCCAGTTGGAGGCGACCCGGGAGGGGTCGCGGACGACGTACCCGGCGACCCAGATCTGCTTGGACTCGTCGTCCTCGTCGTTCCAGCCGGTGTTGCCGATCTGCGGGGCGGTCATCACGACCACCTGGCGGTGGTACGACGGGTCGGTCAGGGTCTCCTGGTAGCCGGACATGCCGGTGTTGAAGACCGCCTCGCCGAAGGTCTCGCCGACCGCGCCGTAGGCCTGGCCGCGGAACGTCCGGCCGTCCTCCAGGACGAGCACGGCGGGCACGCGCTCCCGCCTGGAGCTCTGCGTGGTGGGGGCAGGTGCGGTCATGTGGCGGCCTCTTCCGTCTTCGTCTTCGTACTACGTGTCGCGATGCGAGCGATCGCCTCGACCCAGGCGGCGTGCTCGTCGGGGTGGTCGGCCCGGAAGCCGGAGTCCAGGGCGGTGCCCTCGTGCGTCCAGGTGACGACCAGCAGGCCGGCCGGGACGACCTTGCCCGCGATGCCGGAGTCCGTCCGGGCGCCGGTCAGCTGCTCGGCCGGGATCCAGAGGTCCACGTCACCGGGACGCAGCACCAGCAGGCCGTCCTCGCCGAGGGTCAGGTCGGCGCGGCTGCGGGTGCCCAGGCCGTGGGCCACGACCCGGTCCAGCCAGTTCCCGGCGGTGGTGGTGCCGTGGTACCGGCCGCTGGTCTCCAGGATGGTCCGCCCGGCGCGCGCCGGCACGGCGGGCAGCGGGGGCAGGCCCGACTGGAGGGTGCGGCGCCAGTTCCAGCCCTGGCGCATCAGCCAGTACACCAGCCCGATCAGCAGCAGCAGGCCGACCGACCAGCCGATGTACCCGGGCCAGTTGGTGACCTTCGCCTGCTCCTGGGCGAGTACGGCGTACCCGGTCACGCGAGCCCGCCCTGCTCGACCAGCTCGCCGGCCAGCACGGTGGCGTTGCCGCGCAGGAAGGTGGCGTGCACACGGCCGGGCAGGTCGAGGCCTCGGTAGGGGGTGTTGCGGGAGCGGGTGGCGAAGCTGTCGGGGTTCACGGCACCACGGTACGCGGGATCGAACAGCACCAGGTTGGCCGGCTCACCGACCGAGACGGGCCGTCCGTGGCCGGCCAGGCGGCCGATCCGGGCCGGGCGGCGGGACATCCGGTCGGCGACGCCCTCCCAGTTCAGCAGGCCGGTGTCGACCATCGTCTGCTGGACGACCGACAGCGCGGTCTCCAGGCCGACCATGCCCATCGCGGCGACCGCCCACTCGCAGTCCTTGTCCTCGGCCGGGTGCGGCGCGTGGTCGGTGGCGACGGCGTCGATGGTGCCGTCGGCCAGCGCCTTGCGCAGCGCCTGGACGTCCTCGGCGGTACGCAGCGGCGGGTTGACCTTGTACACCGGGTCGTAGCTGCGGACCAGCTCGTCGGTGAGCAGCAGGTGGTGCGGGGTGACCTCGGCGGTGACGTCCCAGCCCTTGGCCTTGGCCCAGCGGATGATCTCCACCGAGCCGGCGGTGGAGACGTGGCAGACGTGCAGCCGGGAGCCGACGTGCGCGGCGAGCAGCACGTCGCGGGCGATGATCGCCTCCTCGGCGACGGCCGGCCAGCCGCCGAGCCCGAGCTCGCCGGAGACCTGGCCCTCGTTCATCTGGGCGCCCTCGGTGAGCCGCGGCTCCTGGGCGTGCTGGGCGACGACGCCGTCGAAGGCCTTGACGTACTCCAGGGCGCGGCGCATCAGCACCGCGTCGTCCACGCACTTGCCGTCGTCGGAGAAGACCCGGACGCCGGCCGCGGACTCGTGCATCGCGCCGAGCTCGGCGAGCTTCTTGCCCTCCAGGCCGACCGTGACGGCGCCGACCGGCTGCACGTCGCAGTAGCCGGAGGCCCGGCCGAGCCGCCAGACCTGCTCGACCACGCCGGCGGTGTCGGCCACCGGGGTGGTGTTGGCCATCGCGTGGACGGCGGTGAAGCCGCCCATCGCCGCGGCCTGGGTGCCGGTCAGCACGGTCTCGGCGTCCTCGCGGCCGGGCTCGCGCAGGTGGGTGTGCAGGTCGACCAGACCGGGCAGGACGATCAGCCCGCCGGCGTCGATCTCGATGTCGGCCTCGACGTCGAGGGCGGTGCCGATCGCCTTGATGACACCGTCGGCGAGGTGGAGGTCCTGCGGGTCGCCGCCCAGGATCTGGGCGTTGCGGATCAGGTAGCTGGTCACTGAACGGTCTCCACGGTGTCGTTACGGGGGGCGTCGGAGAGGGTGGCGCCGCCGAGCAGCAGGTACAGGACGGCCATCCGGATGGAGACGCCGTTGGCGACCTGCTCCACCACGGTGCAGCGCGGCGAGTCGGCGACCTCGGCGGTGATCTCCATGCCGCGGACCATCGGGCCGGGGTGCATCACGATGGCGTGCTCGGGCAGCTGGGCCATCCGGGCGCCGTCCAGGCCGTAGCGGCGGCTGTACTCGCGCTCGGTCGGGAAGAACGCGGCGTTCATCCGCTCGCGCTGGACCCGCAGCATCATCAGCGCGTCGGTCTTGGGGAGCACGCTCTCCAGGTCGTAGCTGACCTCGCAGGGCCAGTTCTCGATGCCGATCGGCACCAGCGTCGGCGGGGCGACGAAGGTGACCTGGGCGCCGAGGGTGGTCAGCAGGTGGACGTTGGAGCGGGCGACCCGGCTGTGCAGGATGTCGCCGACGATGGTCACCCGGCGTCCCGCGAGGTCGTGGCCGAGGCCCGGGTTGAGGTGGCGGCGCATGGTGAAGGCGTCGAGCAGGGCCTGGGTGGGGTGCTCGTGGGTGCCGTCACCGGCGTTGATGACGCTGCCGTGCAGCCAGTCCGACTGGGCGAGCCGGGCGGGCGCGCCGGAGGCGTGGTGGCGGATGACGACCGCGTCGGCGCCCATCGCCTGGAGGGTCAGCGCGGTGTCCTTGAGGCTCTCGCCTTTGGAGACCGAGGAGCCCTTGGCGGAGAAGTTGATGACGTCGGCGCTCAGGCGCTTCTCGGCGACCTCGAAGGAGGTCTTGGTCCGGGTGGAGTCCTCGAAGAAGAGGTTGACGACGGTGCGCCCGCGCAGGGTGGGCAGCTTCTTGACGGCGCGTCCGGAGAGCTGGGCCAGCTCCTCGGCGGTGTCCAGGATCAGCAGCGCGTCGTCGCGGCTGAGATCGGCGGCGGAGACGAGGTGGCGCTTCACGCGGGTTACTCCGGGAGGTGCGGTTCGGACGGCTGGGGAGCCAGGGCCTGCGAGCTGCGGGCGGTGTAGTCCCGGTCGCCGACCAGGACGGCGTCCACGCCGTCGGTGTCGGAGAGGCGGACCTGCACGGCCTCGCGCAGCGAGGTGGGGAGGTTCTTGCCCACGTAGTCGGCGCGGATCGGCAGCTCGCGGTGGCCGCGGTCGACCAGGACGGCGAGCTGGACGGCGCGCGGGCGGCCGATGTCGCTGAGCGCGTCGAGCGCGGCGCGGATGGTGCGGCCGGAGAAGAGCACGTCGTCGACGAGGATGACGAGCTTGCCGTCGATGCCGCCGGACGGGATCTCGGTGTGCTCCAGGGCGCGGGCGGGCTTCAGCCGCAGGTCGTCCCGGTACATGGTGATGTCCAGGGTGCCGAGCGGGATCTCGTTGCCGGTGATCTGCGCCAGGCGGGCGTGCAGCCGGCGGGCGAGGTGGACGCCCCTGGTGTGGAGGCCGAGCAGCACGACGTCCTCCGCGCCCTTGGCGCGCTCGACGATCTCGTGTGCGATCCGGGTGATCACCCGGGCGATGTCCGTGCCGTCCAGCACCTGGTGCGGCGGCCTCGGGGTGTTCTCTGATGCGGTCATGCCGAAGCGGACCTCCTTCCCCGCCTCACTGGACGGGCCTTAAAGGATGTCTGGGACGACCCCCGCCGGCGCGGCGCGGGCCTGGGCCATCGTATCAGCGCGGCCACGGCGAAACGGACCTCCACCATTCCGCTTCACCGGGTTAACGTCGCCGATGGGGGCCATTCGCACGACTGCCCCATTCGGCTTGACGCAACTACCTCACTCTACGTAACCTCACAGTGAGTTACGAGACGGACGTCGAACCCACCGGTAATGGCGTCGGCTATCGGTCGTGACCCACCACTGAACGCGAAGCAATCTCGTCCGGGGAGATCAATGTCCAGCGACTACGCGAAGCAACTCGGAGGCAAGCTCCGAGCGATCCGCACTCAGCAGGGGCTCTCCCTGCACGGTGTCGAGGAGAAGTCCCAGGGGCGCTGGAAGGCAGTCGTCGTCGGTTCGTACGAGCGCGGCGACCGTGCGGTCACCGTGCAGCGGCTGGCCGAGCTGGCGGAGTTCTACGGCGTGCCCGTGCAGGAGCTGCTGCCCGGCGGTACGCCCGGTGGTGCGGCCGAGCCGCCGCCGCGCCTGGTGCTGGACCTGGAGAGACTGACCCAGGTGCCCTCCGAGAAGGCCGGCCCGCTGCAGCGTTACGCGGCGACCATCCAGAGCCAGCGCGGCGACTACAACGGCAAGGTGCTGTCGATCCGCCAGGACGACCTGCGCACGCTGGCCGTGATCTACGACCAGTCGCCGTCGATCCTCACCGAGCAGCTGATCTCCTGGGGTGTGCTGAACCCCGACGCGCGCCGTGCGGTGCGCGAGGAGGAGGCGAGCTGAGGCTCGTCCGTCCCGGTCCGCCTGCCCTCCGGCAGGACGGTCGGTCCCAGGGCGTGCCCGACACGCCCTAGCAGAAACGTCACGGCGCGGCGTCCCGGTCATCCGGGGCCCGCGCCGTCGCGCGTGCGGGCCGGCGCGGGCGTCAGCAGACCGTGCCGAGGACGAAGCCCGGCTGCGCCCCGATACCGTCCAGCCGCACCGGACCGGCCGCCGGGGCCCAGTCCGGGCCACCGCTGTGCCACGCCCAGGCGGACGGCACGTACTCCCCGCAGGACTGCGCCGAACCGCGGGAGCCGTGCAGCAGGGCCGTCCCGGGCAGCTCCAGGGCCAGGCCCGCGCAGAGCACCGCGCAGACCAGCTCCAGGTCCTCGTCGTTGATCCGCACCACGCCGTCCTCCCACTGGAGCACCTTGGCCACGGCCGTCAACGGCCCGCCCGCGGATTCCACCGAAAGGCGCAACTCGAAGACCCCGCAGCCGGCCCCGACCAGCATCCGCCGCAGCACCTCGGCCCCGCGCCGGTAGGCGGCCCGGACCTCCTCGCGCTCCCGCTCGTACAGGCCCCCGTCGAGCAGCAGGTCGGCGTGGCACAGCGTCAGCCCGTTCTCCCGGGCGCGCTCCAGGCGCGGCAGGAAGTCCCCGACCAGCTCCTCGCCCTGGTACGGGAGCAGCTGGGTCTGCAGCGCCGGATTGACCAGGTAGCGGTCGCGGGCGGCGGGCTCGGCCGGGTCGAGGCCGTGCAGCAGGCAGAACTCGGCGAAGTCCTGCGGGTGGAACATCCGGGCCCGGACGGCGGAGAAGGTGCTCCGGGCCTCGGCGAGCAGCTCGGCGGCGTCGGCCAGGTAGCACGCGAAGTCGGGCGCGTCGGTGAGCCGCCAGGCGCGGGCCCGCTCGAAGTCCTCGGCGCTGGTCAGGAGACCGGTGACGAAGGCCTGCTCGTCCCGGGCCGGACGGTGCCGCTCGCGCGGGGCGCGCGCCGCCCGGGTACGGGGGCGGGGGCCGGCTGCGGTGCAGTCGGTGCTGCGGCGGGCGCGTCCGTTGCGGCTCATCGGGGGCTCCTGGGGGCGGGTCACGGTCAGCGGCGGGGGTGCCGCTGACCGTTCTCCTCCCCAGCCCCGCGTGTCGCACACGTACGGCGTGTCACAGAGTTGTAACCGTACGTGAAGACGGCGTGTCGGCCGCGTGGACCGGGCGCGACGGGGGCGTCGGGCCCGGCACCCGGGTCGGGCGGCGGTCAGGCCCGGCGCGGGGCGCGGGCCAGCTGGCGGGACTGCGCGACCAGCCGGCCGGACTCGTCCCAGACCTCGCAGTCCTCCTCGAAGTAGCCGCCGGCCAGGTTGCGGGTGGCGTGGCTGACCCGCAGCCAGCCGGGCACCGGCCGGGCCCGCAGGTGGACGGTCAGCTCGATGGTGGGCGCCCAGCCCGGCAGGCCGAGGTCGAAGGTGACCGGCGGCAGCGCGTCGGCGGCCAGCAGGAGCATCAGCGGGTCGGGCTCGCGGCCGTCGGCGAGCTTGAACCAGCCCTGGATCCGGCCGTTGCCGGAGGGCCGGCCGAGCGCCCAGCCGATGGTGGCGGGGTCGAGCCGCAGGTCGAGGCGCTCCAGCAGGGCGGCCTGCTGGATCAGCTCCTTGGGGGCGTGCTCGACGCCCACGCACTGGTCCGGCGGGGGCAGCTGCGGCGGGGTGGCGCTGGTGCGCACCTCCCCCTCGGCGTCCGCCAGGTCCCCGTAGCTCGCGACCACGCGCAGCCGCTCCACGCCGTCCTGGGAGAGCGAGGCGGTGGCGGTGGACAGTGAGCGGCCCGAGCGGATCACCTCGGTGGTGACGGTGGCCGGGCCGGGCACGGAGGCGGAGAGGTAGTAGCCGGTGATGGAGACCGGGTCGGGGTGGCCGCCCCCGGCCCCGACCCCGGCCCCGATCCCGCCCCCGGCGCCTACCCCGGCGCCGAGCTCCAGGGAGAGCGCGTGGCCGGCCATCGCGAGCAGCAGTCCGCCGTTGACGCCGCCGCCGATCAGCCAGCCCTCGCCGAGCTCGCCGTCGTAGCGGCCGGGCCGATCGGGGTGCGGGGTGAGCGCGATGCCCTGGTCGAACTCGCTGCGGATCGCCGTGGTCATGTGCGGTGGCCTGCCCTTCACCCGTGCCGGCTGGTGTGCCGGCCCACTGTGTTACCGGTCGGTAGCCCAACATACGCCACCGCCCCGGACAGACCAATGGCCGCCGGCCCCCTCGTTCGGGGGCCGACGGCCACGGGTACGGACGCCTCAGCGGCGGATGCCGGGCTTCAGCTCCAGGAAGCGGGCGAGCAGGCCGTTCACGAAGGCCGGCGAATCGTCCGTGGAGAACTCCTTGGCGATCTCGACCGCCTCGTCCAGGACGACCGCGTCCGGGACGCGGTCCTCCCAGATCAGCTCGTACGCGCCGAGCCGCAGGACGTTGCGGTCCACGATCGGCATCCGGTCGAGCGTCCAGCCGACCGCGTACTCGGAGATCAGGTCGTCGATCCGGCCGGCGTGACGGACGTAGCCCTCCACCAGCTCCATGGTGTACTCACCGACCTGCGGGGTGCCCTCGTCCGGCTTGGGCTCCCGGGCCCGGGCCACCCAGTCGGCGAGGACGGTCAGCGGGTCGACCCCGCGGTGGTCGGCCTCGAAGAGGATCTGGAAGGCTCGCGTGCGGGCCTTGCTGCGTGCAGCAGACACGGACTTACTTCACCCGGCCGAGGTAGCTGCCGTCGCGGGTGTCGACCTTGACCTTCTCGCCGGTGGTCACGAAGAGCGGGACCTGGATCTCGGCGCCGGTCTCCAGGGTGGCCGGCTTGGTGCCACCGGTGGAGCGGTCGCCCTGGACGCCCGGCTCGGTCTCGGCGATCGTCAGCTCGACCGCGGCCGGGAGCTCGACGTACAGCGGCTTGCCCTCGTGCTGCGCCACCAGGGCGTCGAAGCCCTCCAGCAGGTACTTGGCGGCGTCGCCCACGGTGGCCGGCTCGATGGTGAGCTGGTCGAAGGTGTCCATGTCCATGAACACGAAGTTCTCGCCGTCCTTGTACGAGAACTGCATGGTGCGCTTGTCGACGTTGGCGGTCTCCACCTTCACGCCGGCGTTGAAGGTCTTGTCGACGACCTTGCCGGACAGGACCTCCTTGAGCTTGGTGCGCACGAAGGCCGGGCCCTTGCCGGGCTTGACGTGCTGGAACTCGACGACGGCCCAGAGCTTGCCGTCCAGGTTGAGGACCATGCCGTTCTTGAGATCGTTCGTGGAAGCCACGGGCGCACTTACTCCTGGATATAGCTGTCAAGGAACCAAGGCTTGCGTCCTGCCGCCGGGGCCGGGGGACGGCCGCCGATCACAGGGCGAGGAGCTCCTTGGTGGTGATGGTGAGCAGCTCGGGCCCGCCCTCTTCGAGGGGGCGTACGACGAGCGTGTCCTCGATCCGGACACCGCCCTTGCCCGGGAGGTGGACCCCTGGGCCGACGGTGACCGGCACGCGGCTGTCCAGTTTACCCATGTCCGAGGGGCCCAGGCGCGGCGCCTCCCGGATCTCCAGACCGATGCCGTGCCCGACCGGGTGCGGAGAGGACTCGGTGTGCCCGGCCGCCTGGAGGATCTCCCGCGCGGCCTGGTCGGGTACGTACTGCTCCACCCCCGGCCCGAGCGCCTCCCGGCCCGCCCGCTGGGCGCGGAACACCAGCCGGTGCAGCTCCACCTGCCAGGGCGCCGGCGCGGCGCCGATCACGAAGGTCCGGGCGGTGGACACCCCGTAGCCGCGGTACTGGGCGCCCAGCACCACGGTCAGGAAGTCACCCTCCTCCACCCGGCGGTCGGTGGGCTGGTGCGACACCTGGCCGGAGTGGCTGCCGGTGCCCACCGAGACCGGGAAGGCCGCCCGGTCCGCGCCGTGGTCGATCATCCGGCGCTCCAGCTCCATCGCCAGGTGTCGCTCGGTGCGGCCGACCAGGATCGACTCCAGGAGCTCGCCGAGCGCCTGGTCGGCGATCTCGGCGGCGATCCGCAGGTCGGCGATCTCGTGCTCGTCCTTGACCACCCGCAGCCGCTCCACCGCCTGAGCGAGGTCGGCCAGCCGGACGCCCTCGGCCAGGCCGGCGACCGCCCGGTGCCGGGTGACGGTCAGGTCGTGCTCCTCGACCGCCAGCTCGCGCACCCGCAGCCGCCCGGCCGCGGCGGCGGCCGCGAGCGCGGTGTCGGCCCCCGCCGCCACCTCCAGCTGCGTGACCTCCTCGCCGATCTGCCGGTCACCGGTGTCGTCCGGCGGCAGGTCGTCGGGCAGTGCCAGCACCACCCGGTCCCGGGTCACCAGCAGGGTCGCCCCGCACGGCGCGCACCCGGTGAGGTACCGGACGTTCGCCGCCCGGGTGATCAGCGCGGCGTCGGACCCCACCGCACCGCAGTACTCCCTGAGCCGTTCCCGCCGCGCCGCGTACGCATCAGACATGCTGTCGAGCCTACGGAGCGGGGCCCCGATCCGCCCGCCGAGCGGACCCGACGGGGCACGTGTCGGGCCCGCGCGACGGCCGGGCCGGCCGGTCAGCGCCGCTGGCAGCCGGGGCACCAGAACAGGTTGCGGGCGGCGTGCTCCTCGGTCCGGACCTCGGTGCCGCAGACCAGGCAGGGCATGGCGGCCCGGCGGTAGACGTACACCTCGCCGCCGTGGTCGTCGACGCGCGGCGGCCGGCCCATGGCCTCGGGGGTGTGCTCGGGGCGGACGGTGTCGATCCGGCCGGCGGTGACGCCCTCGTGCATCAGGGCGACCAGGTCGGTCCAGACGGCGTCCCACTCGGCCCGGGAGAGCTCTCGGCCCGCCCGGTGCGGGCTGATGCCGAGCCGGAACAGCACCTCGGCCCGGTAGACGTTGCCGACGCCGGCCAGCACCTTCTGGTCCATCAGCAGCGCCGCGACCGTCGTACGGCTGCCCGATATCCGCCGCCAGGCGGCCTCCGGGTCGGCGTCGGCGCGCAGCGGGTCGGGCCCCAGCCGGGCGGCGACGGCGGCCTTCTCGGCCGGGGTGATCAGCTCACAGGTGGTGGGGCCGCGCAGATCGGCGTACGCGTCGTCGTTGGCCAGCCGCAGCCGGACCAGGCCCACCGGGTCCGGGGCCTCGCCCTCGCCGAAGGTGAAGCCGCCGTACAGGCCGAGGTGGACGTGCAGCCACGCGCCCTCCTCGAAGCCCAGGAAGAGGTGCTTGCCCTTGGCCTCGGCCGCGGTCAGGGCCTGGCCGTCGATCAGCGCGGCGCCCTCCTCGAAGCGGCCCTGCGGGCTGGAGACCCGTACCGGGCGGCCGCCGAACAGCCGGTGGTTCTCCCCGGCCAGGCGGTGGATGATGTGGCCTTCGGGCACGGGCGTCAGCTCCCCCGGTCGATCAGCAGGACGTCCCCATCATCGCAGCGCCCACCGACAGTCCGGTGCCGCCGGGATCAGCGGACGGGGATGCCCATCAGCCGGGCGAGGATCACCCGGTCGAGCTCGGCCGCGGTGGCGGCGACGTCCAGGTGGGAGTTGTCGATGATCGGCAGCCCGGAGTTGTACCAGCCGGCCATCCGCCCGTGGATGCGGGCGACCTCCTCGTCGCTGAGCCGCCGGTTGCCGCTGCGCCGGGCGTTGCGGCTGAGCACCGAGTCCAGGCTCGGCAGCAGCACCACCGGGATCATGCCGGGGCCGATGTGGCGCTTCCAGCCGCCGAGACCGATCGCCGGGCGGTCCGGGAACACCGCGTCGTCGATGATGCAGGAGATCCCGTTGGCGAGGTAGTTGCGGCAGGCGAAGCCGCAGGTGCGGCGGGCCAGCCGGTACTGCGCCTCGGAGGCGTTGTTCCAGCCGGACTGCGGGTTGGCGAACCCGGCCTGCACCCACTCGCGGACGTCGTCCAGGCTGATGTGCGCGGTGGGCGTCGGGCGGCGCTCCGCCCAGTGCCGGGCCACCGTGGTCTTGCCGGCGCCGGCCGGTCCGATCAGCAGGACGGCTATCGGCCCGGCGGGCGCGTGCCGCTGCGGCGGATGGGCCGGCAGCTGGACGGGCGCGCCCGGGGGCAGCAGGAAGTGCCCGGTCGCCCCGGGCGGTACGGGCGCCGCGGCCCGTACCGGCACGGGCCCGGGGGTGGAAGTGGGGGTCGGGGCGGGCGGGGGCGGCGGGGAGGCGGGCGCCGGTGCGGGGCCCGGTGCCGACGGGCCGGGCTGCGGCCGCGGCTGCGAAGGCTGGGGCGGCGGCGGGGCCGGTGCCTGCTGCGGGGCCCCGGACGGCTGCACCCGGGCCTGCGGCGGCTGCGGCGGCTGCCCCGAGGCGGGCGGCTGCGGCCGG
>NZ_JBSGFD010000102.1:0-29959 GCF_053603215.1 Kitasatospora sp. NPDC004240
CGCGGGTCGGCGCCGCGGTGCGCGCGGTCGGGCAGCGCGTACGCGAGCGCGGCCCCGGTCGGTTCGAGCGCCAGCCCCATCACGGCCTCCAAGTACACCCGGGTGACGGTGTTCCGAGGCTAGCGCAGTGCCGAGCCCTCCGGGTGCGGGAGGACCTCGTCGGCGGCGAACCGCTCAGTGGACCGGGGCATCGGAGGCGGAGATCGCGTCGAGTCGGGTGATCAGGTCAGCGGGGAGGTCCAGGGCGAACCCCGCCAGGTTTCCGGTGAGTTGGTCGAGCGTACGGGGGCCGATGATCACCGAGGTGACGCCCGGCCGCTGCCGGGCCCAGGCGAGCGCCACGGCGGCCGGGGTGGATCCCAGCTCGGCCGCGATCCCGGCGACCTCCTCGGCGATGTCCAGGTTGCGCCCGCCGAGGAGTTCGCCGCCCCACGCCCGGGCGAGCGGCGACGGGGACTCCATCAGTCGGCCGATGCGTGACGACCTGTCGGGAGTGCGGTCGCGCGCGTACCGCCCGGTCAGGACGCCGCCGCCCAGCGGGGACCACGCCAGGACCCCGAGACCGTGCCGTTCGCAGGTCGGCAGGATCTCCGGTTCGACGCTCCGGGCCAGCAGCGAGTACTGGTGCTGGAGGCCGACGAACCGTGTGCCGCGGCCCCGTTCGGCCGCCCACTGGGACTCCACGATCTGCGCGGCGGTGAAGTTCGAGCAGCCAATGTAGCGCACCTTGCCGGAGCGGACGAAGCCGTCGAGGGTCGCCATGGTCTCGTCGACCGGCGTGTCCGGATCCCACTGGTGACACTGGTAGAGGTCGATGTGGTCCGTACCGAGCCGGCGCAGGCTGGCGTCGAGGGCCCGGGTCAGGTGCACCCTGGACAGCCCCTTGTCGTTGGCGCCCGGCCCCTGCGGGAGACAGGCCTTGGTGGCGAGGACGACGGCGTCGCGCCGCCGCCCGACGGCCCGGCCGACGATCCGCTCGGACTCGCCGCCGGTGTAGGCGTCGGCGGTGTCGATGAGGTTGTGCCCGGCGTCCAGGAAGGCGCCGATGATGCGTCGGGCCTCGGTCTCGTCGCAGCTGCCGACGCCCACCCCACCGGAGGGGCCGAAGTTCATGGTCCCCAGGCCCGCCCGGGAGACCTTCAGGCCCGAGTCACCGAGTCGTGCGTGTTCCATCCGCGGTACCCCCTGCTCGTCCGGTTCGGCGAGCACGTCGGATCGGCTCGCTAGAATCGGATCACATGTTCCGCTTTCGACGATACGGAACAGCTGTTCCGCATGTCAACGAGTCAAACGAGTCAGGGGACGTCATGACCGAGGAGGCCAGGCCGCTGCGCGCGGACGCCCGGCGCAACCGGGCGCGCGTGCTGGAGGCGGCCGAGGCGGTGCTGGCCCGCGACGGGAGCACCGCCTCCATGCGGGCCGTCGCGCAGCAGGCGGGCCTCGGCCTCGGCACCATCTACCGGCACTTCCCCACCCAGGAGGCGCTGTACGAGGCGATCCTCCTCGACCGGATGCGGCGCCTGGCCGAACGCTCCGAGGCCTTGCGCGAGGCGGAGGACGCGGGCGCCGCGTTCTTCGGCTTCTTCACCGAGATCGTCGACAACGCGAGCCGGATGAAGGCCGTGGCCGACGTCCTCGCCGACGCCGGCGTCGACGTCAAGGCGGGCCTGTCGGAGGCCGGCGGTACCGTACGGGCGGCCGTCGAGGCGCTCCTGTTCCGCGCCCAGCGAGCGGGTGCGGTGCGCGAGGACCTGCAACCGCCCGAGCTCCTGGCCCTGCTGGGAGCCACGTGCCTGGCGGCGGAGCGTAACCAGTGGGAGCCCGGACTGCGGGACCGGACCCTCGGGATCGTGTTCGACGGCTGCCGCCCGCGGTGCTGACCGGGCCCGGCGCCGACGCACACAGCCGGTTCCGAGTTCCCGCACCTGAGCGCACGAACGGACGGGAGGGGGCCGGCGATCACCGCCGGCCCCCTCCCGTACCCCTCTCCCGCGGCCGGTTACTTCGCGCGGCCGGTGAGGACCTGGCCCAGGACCAGCACGCTGAGGCCGAACATCAGGACGCCCAGGGGGACGTGGAGCGAGGGTATGTGGGCGACGCCCAGGACGACCTGGAGGGAGGCGAGGACGAGGAAGCCGGTGGCGTAGAGGATGGGGCGGGGTGACCTGCCGCCCGGGCGCCAGGCCAGGATCGCGGCGAGCAGGTAGAGCATGGACGCGGCGTACATCACGCGTGCGCCGACGCTGTGCAGGGTCTCGCCGTAGGTGGTGGACAGCAGCAGGCCGGCGCTGACCGCCTGGGTGAAGATGGTCAGGGTCTGCAGGAAGACCGAGATCTGGACGAAGACGGGGCCGCGCGGTGCTACCGCGGTGTCGGTGGCCATGATGCGTACTCCTGTTTCTGCCGGATGCCGGATGCCGGCGCCGGGTGGCGAGGGAGGGGTGATCAGTGCAGGGTGAGCGGGGTCTGGGACTCGACGCGCTTCAGCTTCTCGGGGTTGCGGACGAAGTACATGCCGGTGATCCGACCGTCCTCGACGCTGAGCGCCATGACGCCCTCGAGCTCGCCGTCGAAGCGCACGGCGATCGCCGGGTGGCCGTTGACCAGGGTGAGCTCGCAGGTGATGGCGACGGCGTCCTTGATCTTGCCGGTCCCGCCGAGGTAGAAGCGGACCACCTTCTCGGCGCCCACGGTCGGGTGGAGCGCGGCCCGCTTGATGCCGCCGCCGTCGCTCACCAGGACGACCTGCGGGGCGAGCACGTCGAGCAGGTCCTGCGGGTTCCCGGATTCGAGCGCGCGCCGGAACGACTCCACCACGGCGCGGTTCTCGCTCACCGAGACCGTCTTGCGCGGACGGCGGGCGTCGACGTGCCGACGGGCGCGGTGGGCGATCTGGCGGACCGCCGCCGGGGTCTTGTCGACGGCCTCGGCGATCTCGTCGTAGCCGACGCCGAACACCTCCCGCAGCACGAACACGGCCCGCTCGGTCGGCGCGAGGGTTTCGAGGACGAGCATCATCGCCATCGACACGCTCTCCGAGAGCTCGACGTCCTCGGCCACGTCCGGCGCGGTGAGCAGCGGCTCGGGCAGCCACTGGCCGACGTACGCCTCCCGGCGGCGCTTCATGGTGCGCAGCCGGTTGAGGGCCTGCCGGGTGGTGATCCGCACCAGGTACGCGCGGCGGTCACCGACCTGCTCCAGGTCGACCTTGACCCAGCGCAGCCAGGTCTCCTGGAGCACGTCCTCCGCGTCGGTCGCCGAGCCGAGGATCTCGTACGCGACGGTGAAGAGCAGATTGCGGTGGTCGACGAACGCCTCGGTCGCCTGATCGGTGACATGGTCGCTCATGGCTCGACTCCTCCTTGTCGTTGTCAGCGCGCCACAGTAGTGACGATCCGTCACTCAGGCCACAGCGGTACCGATCCTCTTCGCCCGCACCCGCTCCGGACGCACCGTTCCGTCCTCGGGCCAGTGGTGCGAACCGGGCTTGCGGGCCTCGGCCCGCAGATGCCTGACGCTGAACTCGCAGGCGACCTCCTTGAGCTTCGCGCCCGCCCGGCCGGGGACGAAGAGCGGCATCGCGGTGTCGTCCTTGCGCGCGAGCTGGAAGACGGCGGCGCGACGGCCCAGGCTGATGCACATCGCGGGGAACGACAGGCTGATCGGCGCGGGCGTCCGGTCGGCGATCCGGCCGAGCACGGTGTCGGCGGCGTGCGCGCCCAGGCAGCCCGCGGCGTAGGCGCTCATCCGGAACGGCAGGTCGGACGGCGCCGCCGAGTCGCCGGCCGCGACGATGCGGTCGTCGTCCAGGCTGGTCAGCGTCTCATCGGTGAGCAGCCGGCCCTCGGCGTCGGTCCGCAGCCCGCTGCGCCCGGCCAGATCGGGTACGGCGAAGCCGGCGGCCCAGACGGTGAGCGGGCTCGGAAGCACCCGGCCGTCGGCCAGCTCCACGGCGTCGCGGGTCACGGCCGTCACCCTCGTGTCGGGGCCGTCGAGCACCGTCACGCCGAGGCCGGCGAGCCGCCGGACGACCGCGCGCCGGGCCCGCGGGTGCAGGTACGGGCCGAGCGCTCCCCCGCAGACCAGCGTCACCCGCCGCCCCTGCTCGGCCAGTTCGGCGGCGGTCTCGATGCCGGTCGGGCCGCCACCGACCACGGTCACGGTGGCGGTCGCGGGCGCGGCGTCGAGGACCGACCGCAGGTGCCGCGCCTCCTCCAGGGTGGCGAGCCGGTGCGCGAAGGCGGCCCCGCCGGGGACGCTCGGGGTGGCGCTGACGCTGCCCACCGCGTAGACGAGGTAGTCGTAGGCGAGCCGGTCGCCGCCGGCCAGGTCCACAGCGCGCCCGTCCGCGTCGATCCGGGTCACGCTGTCGACCACCAGCCGGACGCCGTCGGCCAGGATGTCCGCGTAGTCGACGGCCGCGTCGTGGGTCCCGCCGACCAGCTGGTGCAGCCGCAGGCGCGGGACGAAGGTCCGCCGCGGGTTGACCAGCGTCACGCTCACGTCGTCCCGCTGCCGCAACCGGTTGGCCGCCATCACCCCGGCGTACCCGCCGCCGACCACGACCACCTCGGTGTACTCGCTCACGGTGCCTCCTCCGTTTCAGGGATTCGGCCACAGGACACCGCGCACCCCGAAGCTGTGACACCTTGTGAGGCAGATCACTCGAGGACGCGGCAGGAGCGGCTCCGCGGTGCAGCCCCCGGGCAGGTCAGTGGGGGTCCGGGGTCGGGGCGTCCGGGGTCGGGGCGTCCGACGGGTGGCGGGTGAGCCGCCAGAGCTGCTCCTCGCCGGTGTGGCCGGGGGCGAGACGTTCGGCGGGGCGGCGGAGGTGGGCGGTGAAGCCGAGGCGGGCGGGGACGGCGGCGCTGGCGTGGTTGGCCACGTCGTGGACGATCTCGACGCGCTCGACGCCGGGGAGGCGGAAGGCCTGCCCGACCAGGGCGCGGGCGGCCCGGGTGGCGACGCCCCGGCCGGTGGCGCAGGGGTGCAGCCAGTAGCCGATCTCGCGGACGTCGTCGGATGTGTCGTCGCGCCGGAACAGCGAGCAGAGGCCGACGATCGAGCCGCCCCGCACGATCGCGTAGGTGAAGTTCACACCGGTCACCCAGCGCTCGGCCATGCGGTCCAGGAACGCCGCGGTCGTCTCCCGGCTGTGCTCGGCGACCCACGGCATCCAGGGGCGCAGGTGGTCCGAGGATTCCTCGATGACCCGGAAGAGCTCCGGGAGGTCCGCCTCGGCGTCGAGGCGGCGCAGCGTCAGGTCGTCCAGCTCGATCACCTGCGGGGGAAGGTCCATGCCAGGATGATCGTCGGCGAAGGACCAGGTCGGCAAGGGATTTCGTACCCGGACGTCATGAACGACTTCGCCTGCCGTTTCTCCCCCTCCCCCCTGGGCTGGCCGACGGCCAGGACGCCTGGCCGGGCCGTGTCGACCCCCGGTCGGCCACCGGCACCCGGGAGACCTCGTAGCGCGGGCAGCGCGGGCCCGGGGGGCGGAGGATGGGAGAGGGCCCCGCTCGAAGCGTCGGGGCTTCTCACCGGCAGGCGGGCCGGCACATGTCCTCCGTCCCGTACCTGCCCGAGGCGAGGCGGGTGAGACGTGCACGAGAGCGAGGACGGGCTGCTGGGCCCGGTGCTCGCCGACCTGCTGCGGGACGCGCACCGGGCGGGGCCGCGGGACGTGGCGGGTCTGCTGTGGTGGGCCGGGGCCCGGCTGGGCCTGGAGCACATCTGGGTGTACCTCGCGGACATCCAGCAGGAGCATCTGATCGCACTCCCCTCGCCCCCGGAGGCGGGCCTGCCCGGCGCGGTCGGTCCCGAGGCCGTGGACATCGACGGCTCGCTGGCCGGACGCGCCTATCGCACCGAGACCGTCCAGATCGCCTCGGACGACCGGTCCGGCACAGTCACGGGTACGGGTACGGGCACGGGCACGGGCACGGACCGCACCGACCCCGCCGTGGCCTGGCTGCCGATGATCGACGGCATCGGCCGGATCGGGGTGCTCCGCGTCGCCGCCCCGGTCCTGGACGAAGGTCTCCTCATCCGCTGCGAGGCGCTCGCCTCCGTCGCGGCGCTGCTGGTGGCGACCAAGGCGCCGTTCAGCGACGTCCTGGTGGAGACGATGCGCACCCGGCCGATGAGCCTGCAGGCCGAGTTGTTGTGGGCCTTCGTACCGCCGCGCACCATCGGTACCCGCCGGGTGACCTCCAGTGCCCTGCTGGAGCCGGCCTACGAGGTGGGCGGCGACGCCTTCGACCACAGTGTCGCCGGGAACCGGCTGCACGTGACGCTGGTGGACGCGATGGGCCACGACCTCGCTTCCGGCGGCTGCAGCGCGGTCGCCCTGGCCGCCTGCCGCTCGACCCGCCGGGCCGGCGGCACGCTGGCCGACATCGCCACCGCCATCGACACCGCCCTCACCGAATGGATCCCGGACCGGCTGCTCACCTGCGTGATCGCCGACCTCGACACCGGCACCGGCGAACTCACCTGGATCAACTGCGGCCATCCTGCGCCCCTGCTCCTCCGCGGCCGCCGCATCGTCGACCGGGCCTTGGAGCGCCGCCGTCACACGCCGCTCGGCCTACCCCTGGGCACCCCCACGACGCCGATCCCGGTCCACACCGCGCGCCTGGAGCCCGGCGACCGGATCCTGATCTACTCCGACGGCATCACCGACGCCCGCGACCTCCGGGGCCAGCTGTTCGGCGAGGAACAGCTCGTCGAGACCGTCGTCCGCGCCATGGCCGACGGCCTGCCCGCCCCCGAGGCACTGCGCCGCCTGATGCAGCGCATCCTCACCCACCAGGGCCGGCGCCTGCGCGACGACGCCACGATCCTCCTCGTCGACTGGCACCCCGAACCGTAGGGGGCCGGGGCACCCGCGGAGGTGGGTGCCCCGGCCGCTCGCCCGTCCTACGGGTGTCACCAGCGGTACCAGCGACCCCGCCCGCCGGAGGCGTTCGTCCCGCGGGCGATGAAGCCCAGCAGCCAGATCGCCAGGACGGCGATGGCGATCCACCACAGCGCCTTGAGGGCGAACCCCGCGCCGAAGAGCAGCACGGCCAGGAGCAGTACGAGCAGAAGGGGAATCATGTCGACCTCCTTGTCGGTGTCGGCGGTCTGCTGCCCCGGATCGGCCGGAGCATTCACGGAGGGATCGGCCGTCGAGGCCGCGAACGCCGGACCGGCCCGCGCCTGACCGGGTCCCGCCCGACCCGGGCGTCCTCCCCCGATCCCTGCCCGACGGCGGTGCCGGACGGCGTCAGCCCTCGTTCCGTGCGCCTCCGGTGAGGGTCCGCCACCGGCCGGCGGCGGCGTTGTCAGTGACGGCCACTAGGTTCGTCACCAGAAACGCCGCCCTCGCGGCGTACGTCCCCAATCCTGAGGAGATGGTGTGCTTCTGCCTGCCTGGGAGGAATCGAGCACGGCACGGGTGATCCCGCCCGCCCGTGCGCGCAAGCTCGCCAAGGTCCCGTTCGTCGAGCTGGCCGACGGCCGTCTGCAGGGCGTCGTCTCCAGCGGCTCGGACATCGGCCGGGTCTACGTGTCGTCCATCGCCGCAGGGAGCTTCGAGTTCGCCTGCAGCACCAACAACAACCGGCCCTGCGGCGGCGCCCGGGGCGGGTACTGCAAGCACCTGGACGCCCTGGTCACCGAGGCCGTGCTCCAGTACGGCGGCGAGCGGGTCGCGCGGTACCTGCGGGTCGACGGCGAGGCGGCGGTGCCCGACGCCCGGGGGATCCTCGCGACGATGTCCGCCACCCGGCCCGGGAAGGCCGAGTCCTCGCCGGCGGCGCAGGTGTTCAGCCGGTTCCTGCACCACCTGGAGTACCTGGAGTTCGAGCCGGTGACCGAGCCGCTGGCGGACCTGCACTGGTTCCCGACCACGGGGACGACGACGGGGATGGTGGCGTGATGCGTACGGATGTCCTGTCCGCTCCGGTCGAGGGGCTCGACGAGGTCCTGGCCGTCGTCGACGCCTTCGACCAGGTGCTGGCCGCCGGTCTGCTGCGGCCCCAGCCCGCCCAGGCCGAGGCGCTGGCCCGACTCGCCGACGCGGTCGCGGCCTCGCCGCTGGCCCCGCTCGTCGCGGAGGCGGCCGACAAGGCGGCCGCCGGTGCCGCCGGCGAGGAGCACCTGGTGGTGCTCGCCGCCGCCCGTACGGCGCTGCTGGGGGCCGCCCACGACGCGCTCGCCGCTGTGGTCGGCGAGGCGACCGGCCGCGGTGCCGGGGTGTGGGAGGGGGCCGCCCCCGGTGAGCCGGCCGGGGCCAACCTGCTGGCCGCGGCGCGGGCCTGGCTGGCCGATCTGGCCCGGTCCGGGTGGCGCGGCATGGACCACGACCTGGTGTCCGGGTCGGCGCAGGTCGTCTCCGCGATGCTGGGCGATCCGGCGCTGCGGCGCCTGGCGGTGCTGCTCGACGGGTTCGCCGCCGAGCTGGCCGCGTCCTGCCCGGGGGCGGGCCTGGAGCGGGTGCCGGCGCGCCGGTGGGCGGACCTCTGGGCGCGGGCCCTGGTGCTGACCCGCTCCGGGGCGAACGGCGCTCCGGCCGCGGGGACGCTCACCGGCCGGCTGCTGCCGCTCGGGGTGGACCTGCACGAGCACTCCACGGCCGCGCAGGCGCAGGTGCACGCGGTGTTCGAACCCGCCGACGGGTCCGCGCCGCGCCTGGTGCGGGCGTCGGTGTCGGTGCCGAAGCCGGAGAGCGTCGTCGGCGCCGGGATCTGGCAGCTGCTGCGTCCCCGGCTGTCGCTGCTCGCGGCGGCGGGCGAGGGCCGGTCCGTGGAACTCGACGGCATGCCGGTCACCGCCGAGGGCGACCTGCTGTGGCGGGACGAGTGCGCGCGGCCGGGCGAGCCGGTGGACCCGTTCGCCACCGCGCGGGTCGCCCTGCAGGCCGCGGTCGGCGCTCCGGTCGCACCGCTGGAGCGGCACCCGGTGCGCATCGCCGAGCCGGTCCTCCTGGAGGGCTACACCGCCGAGGAGGAGGACGGCGTGCTGACGTTCACGCTGGCCGGCCACCCGCTCAGGGTCGACACCGGCCGGATACCGGCGGCCGGGCCGCTCACGGCGCAGGCCGTCGCCGCGTCGAGCGCGTGCATCGGCCTGCTGCGCTGGGACGCCGGGGCGTTCCTGCTGCAGCCGCTCGCCGTGGAGAGCACGGTCAAGCGCAGGACCGTCGCCGTGCACGCCGGGGCGTGGGCGGGCGGCACCACCGACAAGCTGGGCGCCAAGGCCGAGGCCGCCGCCACCGAGACCGTGGCCGTGCTGCGCGAGCGCGCCGGAAAGCTGCTGCGCAAGTGAGCGAGCACCCGACCCCCGCGAACGGGCCCGACCGGGACGAGAACCGCCGTCAGGTCCTGTACTGGCAGCTGCTGGCCCGTCTGTTCGACCCCGCGGAGCAGGCCTCCCTCGAATCGGCGAGCCTGGCCGTCGTCGAGGACATCGGTCTGCCGACGGGCCTGCTGGACCCCCGGACGTCCATCGACTCCATCGTCCAGCGGCACCCGGCGCTGGCCGAGGAGTTCGACGGCCTCATGGTGCCGGAGGATGGCGCCGCCGGCCGTGACCGCACCGCCGAGGTACGGCGCGCCGCGCTGGTCTCCAAGGTCCTCCTCAACACCTTCGCCACCGGCTCCGGCCCGGTGAGCGCGGGCCGGCTGGCGGGCTGGCAGTCCGACGCCGGCTGGCTGGAGCGCGCCCTGGGCTGCGGGCCGGGCGAGCTGCGGACCGGACGCGCCGGCGGCACCGCCGCCGGAACGGGCACGGGCGGCGGTACCGGCAGCCCGGACCTGTCCACGCTGATCCCCGTGATCGGCCCCGAGCTCGCCGGCATCGAGGCGGACCTGGTCAAGCGCATGCAGCTGCGCGAGGTCCTCGCGGACAGCACGCTCGCCGCGCGGCTCACCCCGAGCATGTCGCTGATCGAGCAGTTGCTGCACGACAAGGGCAACCTCGACGGTGTCGCGCTCGCCAACGCCAAGGCCCTGATCCGGCGGTTCGTCGACGAGGTCGCCGAGGTGCTGCGCACCCAGGTCGAGAAGGCCACCGTCGGCGAGCTGGACCGCTCGGTGCCGCCCAAGCGGGTGTTCCGCAACCTCGACCTCAAGCGCACCATCGACAAGAACCTCATCAACTGGAACCCGGAGGACGAGCGGCTCTACGTCGACCGCCTCTACTACCGGCGGACCGCCCGCAGGACCACTCCTCAGCGGCTGGTCGTCGTGGTGGACCAGTCCGGCTCGATGGTCGACTCCATGGTCAACTGCACCATCCTGGCCTCGATCTTCGCCGGCCTGCCCAAGGTCGACGTCCATCTGATCGCCTACGACACCCGCGCCGTCGACCTCACCCCCTGGGTGCACGACCCGTTCGAGACGCTGCTGCGCACCGACCTCGGCGGCGGCACCGACGGCACCGTCGCCATGGCCCTCGCCCAGCCGAAGATCGCCGAGCCGCGCAACACCGTCGTGGTGTGGATCTCCGACTTCTACGAGTGGCGCGGTGAGCAGCTGTTCGAGCAGATGGCGGCCGTGCACCGCTCCGGGGTGAAGTTCATCCCGGTCGGCTCGGTCACCAGCTCGGGCCGCGGCAGCGTCAACCCCTGGTTCCGCGAGCGCTTCAAGGACCAGGGCACGCCGGTGATCTCCGGTCACATCCGCAAGCTCGTCCACGAGCTCAAGTCCTTCCTCACCTGATCCGGCCCACCGGCCGGCCTGTTACGGCGAGCGGCGCCCCGCGCCCGCCGACCCCCTACCGACGATTCCCCGACCCGCCGCAGAGAGGCGACCACCCCATGACCGACATGCTCCGCGCCCCCGCCGAGACCAAGTACGCCGACGAGCTGGACTACCTGGAGTCGATCGACACCGGACCCAAGCCGTCCACCTGGCGGCTGTCGCCGAAGATGATCCGCACCTTCGTCCTCGGCTCCGAGCGCTCCGACGGCCTGGACCGCGAGATCGGCCAGAAATGGTTCGGCGAGCGCAGCATCGTCGAACGCGCCATCGTCACCCTGGCCTCCGACCGCGGCCTGCTGCTGATCGGCGACCCCGGCACCGGCAAGAGCTGGCTCGCCGAGCTGCTGGCCGCCGCCGTCTGCCGCAACTCCACCCAGGTGGTGCAGGGCACCGCCGGCACCACCGAGGACCACCTCAAGTACGCCTGGAACGTGTCCATGGTGATCGCCAAGGGCCAGTCCCGGGAGTCGATGATCCCCTCGCCGATCATGACCGCGATGGAGAGCGGCACCATCGGCCGCTTCGAGGAGCTCACCCGCTCCACCAGCGACGTCCAGGACGCACTGATCTCGATCCTGTCCGAGAAGTACGTGTCGGTGCCCGAGCTCAAGGGCGAGGACGGCATCGTGTTCGCCAGGCCCGGCTTCTCGATCATCGCCACCGCCAACAGCCGCGACCGGGGCGTCAACGACCTGTCCTCCGCGCTCAAGCGGCGCTTCAACTTCGTACGCATCCCGGTGGTGACCAACAGGTCCAGCGAGGCGGAGATCGTCCGCTTCCGCACCGAGGAACTGCTGCGCCGCCACGAACTCGACCTGGAGGTGCCGCCCACCCTGCTGGACGTGCTGCTGCGCAGCTTCGGCGACCTGCGCGACGCCGCCGCCGCGGCCGGCAGCGACGACGAGAAGCTGGAGTCCGCGCTGTCCACCGCCGAGCAGATCGGCGTGCTGGAGGACGCCGTCCTGCACAGCGACTTCTTCGGCGAGCGCACGCTGACCGCCCGCGCACTCGGCTCCTCGCTGGTCGGCTCGCTCGCCCGCCGCGCCCCCGAGGACTCGGCCATCCTCACCAAGTACCTCACCGGCGTCGTCGGCCCGCGCAGCCAGCAGGAGGGCGGCGAGTGGCCGGAGTTCCTGGAGGCCGGCCTCGACACCCTGAAGGCGCTCGCGTGAACGACGTGACCACCCGGGTGCCCGCCGAGGGCGGGCACCCCGCGTCCGGCACCTTCGACGCGCTGCGCGCCCAACTCCAGGACGCCGCGGCCACGTTCGCCGACGGCCCGGGCGCGCTGGACGGCATCCTGCACGGCCTGGTGGACGACGTCGACCGTGCGCTGCGCGAGCCGCTGGAGATCTTCCCGGTCTGTCACCACTCCCCCGCCTCCGCCACCGCGATGGCCCGCCAGCTGCGCGCCAAGCAGCCGAGGACGGTGTTCCTGGAGCTGTGCGAGGACATGGCCCCGCTCCTCACCGAGCTGCGCAACTGCCGCCTGCCGGTGGCGCTCCAGGCCTTCGCCAGCGGCATCGACGGGTTCCCCGCCGACTGGGCGCCGCTGTCCGTCGTCGCGCCGATCACCGAGGCCTCCGCCGAGTACCAGGCCATCGCGTACGCGCTGGAGACCCCGGGCGTCGAGCTGGTCCTGGTCGACCGGTCCTCGGACCACGTCTTCCAGTGGCAGCCCCGCGCGGACGCCCCCGAATCCGACACCCCCGCCGCACCCGGCACGGCCCCGGCCGAGGCGGAGGCCGCCCTGCACGGCGACGCGGTCGGCATCGAACTCGGCGACCTGCGGCCCCGGTTCGCCGAGCTGGAGCAGCACCTGCTGCGCCACGGCAAGGTCAGGCACTGGTCGGAGTGGTGGCACCAGTACGTCGAGCTGCCGCTCGGCGACGCCGACCACGACACCTACCGGCAGGTCATGTTCCTGATCGGCAGCCTCTTCCGCCGGCTGGCCCCCGGCGACCCCGGCCGGGTCCGGGTCGACGAGGACCGCGAACGGTACATGTGGACCCGCATCCGCGAGCACCTGGCCGCCACCGGCGCCGACCCGGCCGACAGCGTGTACGTCTGCGGCGCCTTCCACGCCGCCAGCCGCGTCGAGGAGTTCGGCGTCCACGGCACCGCCGGCTCCTTCACCATCTCGCCGCGCACGGCCACCGAGTGGCAGTACGGCCTGATCCCGTCCAGCCACACGGCCATCGAGGCGCAGTTCGGCCTGGAGGGCGGGTCGGTGTCCATCGCCGCGACCCAGTGGGAGAAGAACCTCAAGCGCACCCGCGTCCAGCCGTACCGGCTCAAGGGCCAGGCCGGCGCCAAGGCGAGCCGGGCGCGGAAGGCCGCCGCCGCCGCGCCGACGGCGCAGCCGGACACCACCGACCAGCTGTCCGGGTTCCTGCGGCGGCCGCCGGTGCTGGACCGCCTCGACCAGGAGGAGCTGCTCGGCTGGTCCGTGGAGGTCGTACGCGCCGCCCGCCGCAACGGCTACCTCGCCTCCACCGCCGACGCCATCGCCGTGTACGAGACGTCCATCCTGCTCGCCGGCCTGCGCGACCGGGCCAGGCCGACCCCGTACGACTTCCTGGACGCGGCGGTCACCTGCCTGGAGAAGGACAGCGTGCCCGGCCGACGCGACGTCCGCCGCATCGTCGAGATCATGATGGGCGGCGACCGGATCGGCCAGGTCGGCTACGAGTCGCTGCCGCCGCTCGCCCGCGACGTCCACGACCGGCTCGCCCCGCTCGGCCTCAACCTCCAGGCCCGGGGCGTGAAGCGGGCCCTGCTGGACATCAAGTCCGACCCGGGCCTGAAAGCCTGCTCGGACGTGCTGTGGATGCTGCGCCACCTGCTCCCGCACGGCGCCGCCCGCCCGATCATGGGCGAGCGCAAGCTCGGCGAGCGGCCCGTCCAGGAGTCCTGGGACCTCGCCCTCGGCACCCACCAGCGCGCCCTGATCGAGCTCGGCTACGAGGGCGTCAGCCTGGAGCAGGTCCTCGAACAGCGGCTGCGCCGCGAGGCCCACGGCACGCAGGCCACGGCCGCCGTGGTCCTGCGGACCGTCGAGGACGCCACCCTCTACCTGGGCAGCCGCCGCCTCGCCGACGAGCTCGGCACCCGCGCCCTGGAGGTCCTGTCCACCGAGCGCGGCGTCGACGGCGCGCCCGAGGTGCTGCGCCGGGTGCGCACCCTGCTGGGGTACTACCGCACCAGCGAGCCGGCGCTGCCGGAGTGGATCGAGCGGTTCGCCAAGACCGGGTACGCGCACTACTGCACCCTGCTGCCGACGGCGTTCACCGACGAGACGGCCACGGTGCGCCAGGTCGCGGCGATGCTCGGCTTCCTCTTCAGCATGGAGGGCCTGGCGCTCTCGCTGGGCAGCGACCGCACCCAGCTGGAGCTCGCCATCGCCCAGTCGCACCCCGAGGAGCCCGCCAAGGTCGCCCTGCTGTGGGGCGCCCAGGTGCAGACCGGCCGGCTCTCCCGGCAGGAGCTGCGGGAGCGCTGCGACGAACTGCTCGGCAACCCGCTGCTGCTGCCCTCCTACCCCCGCTACCTCAGCGGGCTGCTGCACGCCCTGGAGCCGGTCCCGGGCCTGGTGGACGTCGTCGTGGAGGCCGTCTCCAACGCCTTCGCCCGGCTGCCCGACCCCGTCCTGCTCCCGTGGCTGCCGACCCTGATCACCACCCTGCGCCACAGCGGGGCCGACCTCGCACCCCTGCTGACCCGCGAGGCCGGGCGGATCTTCCCCGGCCGGCTCGCCGAAC
Organism: Kitasatospora sp. NPDC004240; assembly: GCF_053603215.1. Lineage (NCBI taxonomy): Bacteria > Bacillati > Actinomycetota > Actinomycetes > Kitasatosporales > Streptomycetaceae > Kitasatospora > Kitasatospora sp. NPDC004240. The sequence continues at coordinate 14,510 of NZ_JBSGFD010000102.1, forward strand.
TGGACACCTGGGTCCCCCCGTGGCACGCCCAGGCCACCACCCCGGCCCGCCCGTCCCGTACCGCCGGCGCCCCGCAGGGCCTCCCCCTGCTCGCCGCCCACCCGGCCACCTGTGACGCCCTGGCCGGCCTCCTCGGCTGCGACACCACCTGGGCCACCCCGGCCGCCCCCACCGGCTCGGCCCTCCTCACCCGCCACCCGGCGACGGGCGACGCCCTGGCGCCGCTGCTCGCCGCGGCCTGAACCAGGGCTGCGTCAACCGGCACGACGTCAACGGGCGTGCCGGGCCACCGACCACGTGGCCCGGCACGCCCGTCGGTGTCCGCGTCGGGCACGGACGGCGGGCCTCACGGCGTCCACTCCCCCGCGGACGGCGGGCGGCGCAGGCGGCGGAGGTAGGGGTCGAAGGCGGGGCGGGGTTCCAGGCGGATGCGGGCGTCGACGCAGAGGGCGCCGTCCGGGCGGGCGATCACGGGGTTGAGGTCGGCCTCGACCAGCTCCGGAAGGTCGTCGGCGAGGCGGGAGAGGCGGGCGAGCACGGAGCGGATTGCGGCGAGGTCGGCCGGTGGCCGGCCGGCGTGACCCGACAGCAGGGGTGCGCTGCGCAGTTCGGCGACCATGGCGGTGAGGTCGTGCTCGCTGAGCGGGGCCAGGCGGGCCGCGCGGTCGGCGTGGACCTCGGCGGCGGTGCCGCCGGCCCCGAGGACGACGAGCGGCCCGAACACCTGGTCCTGGACCACGCCCGCCAGGAGTTCGACCCCGGATGCGGCCATCGGCTGCACCACGGCACCGGCCAGCGCGTCACCGAAGGTCCGGGTGAACTCCCGGTAGGCGGAGCGCACTTCACCGTCGGAGGCGAGGCCGGTGCGGACCGCGCCCGCCGCGCTCTTGTGCACCTGGCCCGGCCAGTACGCCTTGAGGGCCACCCCGCCCCGGTACCCGGTCCGGCGCAGCCCCGCCGCGGCGGCGACCGCAGTGTGCTCGTCCCTGGCCCAGACCGAGGTGACGAGCGGCAGGCCGTAGCTCTCCAGCAGGTCGGCGGTGGTGATCGGGTCGAGCCAGCCGCCCTCGGGGTGGTCGGTGAGGTAGCCGTCGACCAGGCCGCGGGCGGTGCGCGGGTCGCAGCCGGGGGCGTCGGCCTCGGCGGACGGCGGTTCGGCCAGCCGGCGGGCCCGGTCCCGGGCGTGGGCGAGGGCGCGGGCGGCCGCGACGGTGTCCGAGTAGGCGGGTACGGCGGCCCCGTCGGCGCAGGTGAGGTAGCGGACGGGGACCTGCTGGTCGAGTCGTACGACGGCGAGGGGGACGCGGCGCCGGCCCGGTCCGTCCAGCACGGCGCGTAGCGGGTCGCGGTCGGGGGTGGTGGCGAGGGCGGTCGGCACCAGGCAGAGCAGGACGGCGTCGACGTTGGGGTCGCGTTCCAACGCGTCGAGGCAGCGGGCCAGTTCGTGCGGCCCGGCCGCCGCCGTGGTGTCCACCGGGTTGCGGGCGCCGGCGCCGGGAGGGAGCGTACGGGCGATGTCCCGGCCGAGTTCGGGCAGTGTGAGGCCCGCGTCGGCGCAGGCGTCGGCGGCGAGGACGCCGATGCCGCCGGCGTTGGACACCACGGCGACGGCGCCGCGCGGCGCGGGTAGCGGCTGGGCGTGCAACAGGGCCGCCGTGTCGACGAGTTCGTCGATGCTGCGGGTCGCCGTGATGCCGGCCTGCCGGAACAGGGTCGCCCGGGTGAGGGTGGGGGTGGCGGCGGCCGCGGTGTGCGAGGCCGCGCCCCGCCGGCCGGCCTCGGAGCGCCCGGCGTCGACGGTCAGCACCGGCATGGTGCGGGTGACCCGGCGCGCGGTGCGGGCGAAGGCGCGCGGGCTCCCGAAGGACTCCAGGTGGAGCAGGGCGAGCTCGGTCCGGCCGTCCGCCTCCCACCACTGGAGCAGGTCGTTGCCGCTGACGTCGTACTTGTCGCCGAGCGACACGAAGCTCGACACCCCGATCCCCAGCCAGGCCATCCGCTCCAGCAGGGCGATCCCGACGCCGCCGCTCTGCACCGCCACCCCGGCGGTCCCGGGCAGCGGGAACGCCCCGCCGAACTCGCCGTCCAGCCGCACGGCCGGATCGGTCTGGGCGAGGCCGAGGCTGTTCGGCCCGACCAGGCGCATGCTGTGGCGCCGGCAGGCGCGCATCAGCCGGCGGGCGTCGTCCGGTCCGAGACCGGCGGTGAGCACCACCAGTGCCCGGACGCCCGCGGTGCCGCACTCCTCGGCCACGTCCGCCACCGCCGCGGGGGGCACGGCGAGCACCGCGAGGTCGGGTACGGCCGGGAGCGCGCCGACGGACGGGTACACGGGCTCGCCGTCGATCTCTCCGGCGTGCGGGTTCACGGCCCGGAGCTCGCCGGTGAAGCCGCCCTGGCGGATCTTGGCGAGGACGGTCCGCCCCACCGAGCCGTCCCGCCGCGAGGCGCCGACCACCGCCACCGAGGACGGGCGCAGCAGCGCGGCGAGGCTGGCCAGGTCGGCGTGGCGGCCGCGTTCGTCGACGGCCGCGCGGTAACCCTCGTCCTTCTCGTCGAGCGGCACCCGGATCCTGACCTCGCCCTGCGAGAAGCCGCGTCGGACGGGCAGGCCGAGGCCGGCGAAGACCTGGTGGACGGCCCGGTTGTCGAACAGGGTGTCCGCCTCGAAGAAGCGGACGCCCTCGGCGCGGGCGGTGTGCACGAGGTGTTCCAGCAGGAGGGTCGCGACGCCCCGGTGGTGCCAGCGGTCGGCGACGGCGAGCGCCAGTTCGGCGGTGTCCGGGTGGTCGTCCAGGATCTCGCAGTCCGCCTCGCCGACCAGCTCCCCGCCCACCCAGGCGCCCAGCGCCAGCAGGCCCGGGCGCCCGCTGCCGCAGAGGCGATCGGCCGCCCGGGCGGGAGCATCGCGGCTGGCTCCGAAGAAGCGCATCCGGCGGCTCTCGTCGGACATCCCGTCGGCGTGCAGGGCGAGGACGGCCCGGTGGTCCCGCGGGCCGATCGGCCGGATGACGGCGGTCGTGCCGTCGGCCAGCAGGGCCTCGGCGGTGGTGCGGCGCGCGTGGACTGTGGACATGGTTCCTCTCCTCGGACGTCGCCGGTCTCCTCCTCCACCCTCCGCGCCCGCCCCGCCCGCCCGGAAGGGTCGTCCGGCCCATGCCGTGCCGCCGGAGGGCGTTGAGTGCCCCGGGGCACCGCGGGGGTACCTGCCGCCGTCCGTCGCGGGCGGGCGCGCACCCCGGCGCCGGGGTGCGCAGACTGGAGGCAGGTCGGTCGGCACGGAGGTCGCGAGGTGGCAGCGGACGCGGTGGCGGGGTCACCTGACATGCCGGACCCGTGGACGCTGCGCCACGAGGGCTTCGACCCGGCCGGGGAGGGCGTGCGGGAGGCGCTGTGCGCGGTCGGCAACGGCTACGTGGTCAGCCGGGGTGCGGCGCCCGAGGCGGCCGCGGACGGCGTCCACTACCCGGGGACGTACCTGGCCGGCTGCTTCGACCGCGCCGCCTCGACGGTGGCGGGCCGGACGATCGTCAACGAGGACCTGGTCAACTGCCCGAACTGGCTGCCCCTGACCTTCCGCGCCGCGGACGGGGAGTGGTTCGACGGCCGGCCCGCCGAGCAGACGGTCGAGCTGGACCTGCGCCGGGGAGTCCTGACCCGTACAGCGCTGGTGGTCGACGGCCGGGGCCGGCGGACCCGTCTGACGCAACGCCGTTTCGCCAGCCAGGCCCGGCCGCACCTGCTCGCCCTGGAGAGCACGTTCACCCCGGAGAACTGGTCCGGCCCGCTGGAGGTCCGCTCGGGCCTGGACGGCGACGTCACCAACCGTGGCGTCGCCCGCTACCGCGGGCTGACCGAACGCCACCTCGTCCCGTACGGCCAGGGGGCGGACGGGAGCGGCCCGGTCTGGTTGGAGTGCGCCGCGGTCGGCTCGCCCCTGCGGATCGCGCTCTGCGCCCGGACCCGCGCCGAGCGGGCGCGGGTGGCGACCGAGTGCCGCGAGGGCTGGGTGGCCCACCGCCTCACCGTCGACGCCGGGCGCGGCCGCCCGGTCACGGTGGAGAAGGTCGTGGCGCTGTACACCTCCCGCGACCGGGCGATCGGAACCCCGCTGCGCGCCGCCCGTCTGCTCGCCGCGGAGGCCGGCGGCTTCGAGGACCTCCTCGCCGAGCACGCGCTGCGCTGGGTCGAACTGTGGCGCCGCTGCCGGATCGATGCGGACTTCGACGGCCTCGGGCCGCTGCACCTGAACCTGTTCCACCTGCTCCAGACCTACTCCGAGCACTCCGTCGACCTCGACGTCGGGATCCCGGCCCGCGGCCTGCACGGCGAGGCGTACCGCGGCCATGTGTTCTGGGACGAGCTGTTCGTCCTGCGCCTGGTCAATCTGCGGTTCCCCGAGCTCACCCGCGCCGTGCTCCGCCACCGCCACCGCCGGCTGGACGCGGCCCGGCGCCAGGCCCGGGAGGCCGGCCTGCGCGGCGCGATGTACCCGTGGCAGAGCGCGGGGGACGGCCGTGAGGAGTCCCAGCGGCTGCACCTCAATCCGCTGTCCGGCCGGTGGCTGCCCGACCACAGCCGGCTCCAGCGGCACGTCGGTTCGGCGGTGGCCTACAACGTCTGGCAGTACTACCAGGCCACCGGGGACCGGGAGTTCCTCGCCGAGGCCGGCGCCGAGACGCTCCTGGAGATCGCCCGGTTCTGGTCCTCCGCCGCGACGTACGACCGCGGGCTCGGACGCTGGTCGATCCGCGGTGTGCTCGGTCCCGACGAGTACCACGACGCCTACCCGTGGGCGGATCGGCCTGGCCTGGACGACAACGCGTACACCAATGTGATGGCCTCGTGGGTGCTGGCCCGTGCCCAGGACGCCCTGGACGTCCTGCCCGGCTACCGGCGCGACGAGCTGCGTGAGCGGCTCGCCCTCGACGACCCGGAGCTGGAGCGCTGGCAGGAGGTCGGCCGGCGCCTGCACGTCCCGTTCCACGGAGGCGTCCTCAGCCAGTTCGCCGGCTACGAACGGCTCGCCGAGCTCGACTGGGCGGCCTACCGGAGCCGTTACACCGACCTGCGCCGGCTCGACCGGATCCTGGAGGCCGAGGGCGACACCGTCAACCGGTACAAGGCCTCGAAGCAGGCCGACGCGCTGATGCTCTGGTACCTGTTCTCCGCCCGCGAGGTCCGCGACCTGCTGCGGCGGCTCGGCTACCCCGCCGGCCACGAGCTGCTCCGGCGCACCACCGGCTACTACCTCCCGCGCACCGTGCACGGCTCGACGCTCAGCTCGGTGGTGCACGCCTGGGTGCTCACCCGCTCCGACCGCCGCGCCTCCTGGCGGTACTTCCGCGACGCCCTGGTGGCCGACCTGACCGACACCCAGCACGGCACCACGGCCGAGGGCGTCCACCTGGGCGCGATGGCGGGCGCGGTGGACCTGCTCCAGCGCTGCTACACCGGCCTGGAGATCCGCGAGGACGCGCTCTGGCTGGATCCGCACCTGCCGTCCGCCCTCGGCCGGCTGGAGCTCGAACTGCGCTACCGGGGCCACTGGGGCCTGGTGATCACGGTCGACCGCAGGGCGGCCACGGTCAGCCTGCGCGAGGACCGGCAGGAGCCGGTCCGGATCCGGTTCCGCGGGACCACGGCCGTCGTCCACCCGGGCGAGACCCGCGCCTTCCGACTCTGACGCCGGTCACCGGCGGCCGGACCACTCCGGTTCCACCCGCCCCCAGGCGGCCTCCCAGCCCGCCTCCGCCCGGCGTCCCAAAACGTGTCGGCGCAGCGCGAACCCCCCTTCCGCGCCGAGGACGAGCGCGGTGGCGGTGCCGAGCACGACCAGCACGGCGTCCGACGCGATCTGTTCGGTCGTCCTGGGCGGTGACGCGGGGTTGCCCGCGTCGTCGACGTGGATCGGAACGTCCGTACCGGGCACGGTGCCCTCGGGTACCGGGATCCGTCCGCCACCCGGCCCGGTCGGGTACGACCAGCGGGCCTGCGCGTGGGCCTGGGTACCGCCCGCCCGCAGGTCGTCCGGCTGCGCCGGGCCCGTGGTGACGGCCGTGACGGCGTGCCGGTGCCGGGCGACCTGCTGCGCGGCGTGCGTCTGCCCGCGCAGGACCAGCAGGCCGGCACCGACCGCCACGGAGATCGCGGCCGTGACGGCGAGCGCCAGCACCACGAGCGCGCGGCTGCGGGCCCGGTCGACCGGGCGGCAGAGCGGGTTGGGGTCCCGGCCGGCGGCGCGGCGGACGTGCCGGCGCAGGGACGTGCGCGGCACCGGGTGGCGGCGCGCGGTGGTTCCGACGGACATGGCGCGACTCCTCCGTACCGGGCGTGTGCCTGCTGGCCGTACGGTCAGTCTCGCGCGGGCCGGGCCCGCCGTCCCAGGGCCGGACGGACCGATGACCCGGGACCTTCCGGCCCCTGCCGTACGCGCCCGCCGGTGGTGTCATGGAGGTACGAGGGGCGCGCCCCGGTCCTGTAGCGCCCCAGGGAGGACGCCATGAAGGCCGCCGTGGGAGACCGCATCATCGTCCGGCCGACCCGGCCGGGCGCGGCACGCAGGGACGGGGAGATCGTGGGGCTGCACCACGCGGACGGCACTCCGCCCTACGACGTGCGCTGGTCCGACAACGGCCGGGTGACCGAGTACTTCCCCGGCCCCGACACCCGGATCCACCACTACCACCACGGGCAGGAGGCCCCCGCCGCACCGCCCGTGCCACCCCACCCGCACCTCCTCGCCGATTGACGGCCTCCGCCCGGTGTCCACGGCCCGGGCCCGAGCACGGCCGAGGAACGGATCGGTGCCGCCCGGGCGGGGGCGGCACCTGCGGGCCGGGCGCAACGGGGGCGGTGTGGGGCTGGCCCGTACCGAATTCGTCGTCGCCCACCAGGTGCGCGTCCATCCGATGGCCCTGGTCCACCCCGAGCGGCTGCCGGCCGAGGACCGCCGACGGGTCGACGAGCTGACGTCCGGCCACTCGGACCGCAGTTCACCCGCTTCCTGGTACAGGCCGGAATCGACTCGATCTCCGTGACGCCGGACAGCTTCGCCGCCGTGAAGCGGGCCGTGGCTGCGGCGGAGCAGGCCGGGCGCTGACGTCCCGCGGCGATCGCCCGGCCGCGGGACGCTGTGGACAGGACGGCCAGAAATACCCCAGCGGGTATATTGGAGGAGGAGGGGCACCCCTCCGGGACCCGAGGAGTTCTGCGATGTGCCGACGTACGACGTGCCGCGCCTGCGGCAAGGCCACCTACAAGGGGTGCGGCATGCACGTCGACCAGGTGCTCGCCGGGATCCCCCGGACCGACCGCTGCGCCTGCGACCGGAACGCCACCAGGGGCGGCGGCTTCCTCGCGAGGCTTCTCGGACGCCGCTGAGCGGTCGGCCGGTCAGTCCGAGACGCGTACGGCCAGGGCGGGTCTGATCCGCGCGGCGTGGCGGGCGGGCCCGAGGGCGGCCAGCAGGGAGGCCGCCAGGGTGACGGCGGCGAGCAGGGCGATGGCGCCCCACTCGATCGGGAAGCCGCCGTTGAGGCCGGCGAAGGCGGAGCTCTTCTGGTACATCAGCCAGGTGGTGAGCACCCCGAGCAGGGCGCCGAGGACCGTGCCCTCCAGGGCGACGAAGCCGCTCTCCCAGAGGAACGACCGCTCGATCGTCCGGGCCTGGCAGCCCAGCGCCCGCAGCACGCCGATGGTGCGACGCCGTTCGCGGACGGCCCGGACCATCACCACGCCGAGGCCGGTGATGCCGATCAGCAGGCCGAGCGCCAGGAAGCCCTGCATCAGCCGGAAGAACGCGGTGTTGGCGGCGAACAGGCGGTGCACGTCGGCGGCGATCGGTGTGGCCACCAGGCTCGCGGAGAGGTGGTCGCCCTGCAGCCGGGACGCCAGCTCCTCCGGTGAGGTGCCGGGCGCGGTGCGCACCAGGGCGCCGGCCGTCCGAGCCTCGGCGCCGAACTGCGCGGCCGTGCTGTCCCGGCTCTCGATCAGCGGGTAGACGGCGGCGCTGGTGCCGTTGCCGGGGTAGAAGGCGAGGCCGCTGTTGAGGACGCCCGCGATGGTCTTGCGCTCGGAGCGGCCGGTGACCGGGTCGGTGAGGGTGAGGGTGTCGCCGGGGGCGTAGAACTTGCCGGCGGGGCCGCCGGTGGCGCCGAAGAAGCCGTCCAGGACGACGTGGTCGGGGTGGGCCGCGAGGGCGTCCCAGACGGCCTCGTCGTCCGCCAGGCCGGGCAGCCGGTCGCGGAAGGTGATCCCGGCGGCGGCGCCGTCGGGGATGCCGACGACCGCGGTCTCCAGTGGCCGGGTGGTGCGGTGGCCGGGGTCGTCGGCCTGGCCGCGCGCGTTGAGCAGCGGGGCGACGGCGGTGATCTGCCCGCTCCCCGCGCGGGCGCGCAGGTCGGCCAGCGGGTCCTGCCCCGCCTGCGGGTTGTAGTCGACGCGCAGCGTGTAGCCGGCGGTGGCGTCGGCCACCGACCGGTCGATGCCGGCGTTCATGATGCCGGAGATCTCGGTGAGCAGCACCAGGACCAGGACGATCAGGGTGTACATCACCAGCGTCGATCCGGTGCGGAACCGCTTGGCCAGCGGGTAGGCGGCGGCGAGCCGGGTGGCGAGGCCCTGCTGGGTGGGGCGGTTCATCAGCCGTCGCAGGGGCCGGAGCAGTGTCTGCTGGTTCTCGCTGACCAGGACGACGCCGGAGAAGGCCGCCAGGGTGCCGATGATGACGTAGACGGCCATCGACGGGCTGTCGAAGATCCCCGGCCGGATCACGCTCGCGGCGAGCGTCCAGGTCAGCACCAGACCGGCGGCCAGGCCCGCGACCAGGCGCCGCGGCAGCACCCGTCGTGCGGCGGGCACGGCGAACGCGACGGCGAGGGCGGGCAGCAGGTACGTCTGTTCGGCCTGGCTCCGGGCGACCGCCGGGACCGCCGCGAGGGCGCAGAGGACGGCGAGCGCGCCGCAGACGGCGGCCAGCCGCCGGCGCGGCCGCCGCCCGGTCCCGGCGGGCAGGTCGCGGATCGCGGCGATCACGTTGAAGCGGCTGATCCGCGCGCTGGTCGCCACGATGGCGGCCAGGGCGATCAGCAGGCCGAGGGCGGCGCCGTTGAGCAGGCTGGTCGGGGTGACCGAGAAGACGATGTCCAGCCCGCTGCCGCCGGTCGACCAGCCGCGGAAGATCTGCGCGGCGACCAGGGCGACGGCCCAGCCGACCCCGATGCCGATCGCCACCCCGGGCAGGGCGGCGGCCACCGCGTACAGCGTGCCCTCCAGGGTGAAGGAGCCGATCAGGCGGGAGCGCTTGAGTCCGACCGCGCGCAGCATGCCCAGCTGCGGCTTCCGCTCCTCGCCGAGCATCACGAAGATGTTCACCAGGAGCAGCGCGCCGGCGATGACGCTGAAGCTGCCGATCATCAGGAAGAGGGCGCCGAGCGAGTCCCCGGTCTTCCGGGCGGCCTCGAGGACGGTGTGCTTGGGGGTGTCCACGGCGGCGCGGCCCGCGTCGGCGCCGAGCGCCGTACGGATGTCGGCGGTCACCGCGTCGGTGAGCCGTTCGCCCGACTCGACGCCGCCGCGGTTGGAGACCAGGGTCACCGACTGCGGCTGGACGCCCGCGGCCCGGGCGGCGGCGTCCAGGGCACCGGGCGGCAGGAAGACGTTGCGGTTGACCCGTCCGCCCAGCCCGGTGCCGGCCAGGCCCTCCTGTGGGACGACCCGGGCGACGGTGAAGTCCGTCGGCTGCCCGTACAGGTGGACGGTGATCGGCTGGCCGTCGCCGACGCGCAGGGTGCGTGCGAGCGGCTCGTTCAGCACCACCTGGCCGGGCGGCGGGGTGGGGCCGTGCAGCCCGGGGTCACCGCCGGCCGCGCCGAAGCGGCCGGCCTCGTCGAGGTCCATCTGCCAGGCCAGCACCCGCGGTTCGGCCGTCGGCCCGCCGTCGGCCGTAGCGGTGGCCGCCGCCTGGGCGACCTGTCCGCTGAGCACCCCGTCCACGTCCGGGTCGGCGGCGAGCGGCCGCAGCCGGTCGGCGACGGCCTGCCCGGCGGAGACCTCGGTGCTGACGATCCGCTCGTCCACCGGGCCGAGGGTGCGGTAGGCCTCCTGGCGGACCGAGAAGTTGAGCGTGTCCCCGACGACCAGCGCGCCGACGATGATCGCGGTGCCCAGCATCGAGCCCGTGATCACCAGGGCCGCCTCCGTACGGCGCCGGGCGACCTGGCGCAGCGCCAGCCGGCGCACCACGGGCTGGCGCACGGCGACCAGGAGCAGCACCAGCAGGGCCACGGCCAGCAGGCCGAGCAGCGGGAGGAGGAGGTTCGGGTACACGGGTCAGCCCACCGGTACCGTCCGGGCCGTGTCGGCGACCAGCCGGCCGTCGCGCATCCGGACCAGCCTGGGCAGACGCCGTCCGATCGCCTCGTCATGGGTGACCAGCACGATGGTCTGCCCCTCGTCGCGGTTGAGCGTACGGAGCAGCTCCATCACCTGGTCCGCCATGGCGCTGTCCAGGTTGCCGGTCGGCTCGTCGGCCCAGACCACGGCGGGCCGCGCGACCAGGGCGCGGGCGATGGTGACGCGTTGCTGTTCGCCGCCGGACAGTTCGGCGGGCCGGTGGGAGACCCGGTGGCCGAGGCCGACCCGCTCCAGCATCGCCTCGGCGCGGGAGCGCGCCTCGTGCGGCGGCCTGCCGGTGAGCAGCAGCGGGAGTTCGACGTTCTCGGCGGCGGAGAAGACCGGGATCAGGTTGAACGCCTGGAAGACGAAGCCCATCGCCCGTGCCCGGTGTTCGGTGCGCGCGGCGTCGGACATGGCGAACAGGTCGCGGCCGTCGACCTCGACCCGTCCGGCGTCGATGTCGTCCAGGCCCGAGAGGCAGTTGAGCAGGGTGGTCTTGCCGGAGCCGGAGGGGCCCATCACCCCGACCAGTTCGCCCCGCCGGACGGTCAGGTCGAGATCGCGCAGCGCCGTCACCTCCACCGATCCCGTGCGGTAGACCTTGCGCACCCCTGTGGCGACCAGCAGCGGGCGCGGCCCGCCCGCGGTCGCGGTTGCGGTCCCGGTCACCGGGCCCACCTCCTCCCGTACGTCTTCCTCCTTCCACTCGACCCGGCCACGCCCGTCCCGGGAAGGGCCGGTCGGCCCGCCCTGGGGCCCCGCACGGCGGGCCGGGCGGCCCTGCCGTACGGCCGGATCGCCGGTGGATGCTGGAGTCGTACCGGCAGGCCCCGTACGGGCCGCACCGGCGCGGGGCCTGCGAGCGAACGCGGGCCCGGAGAGCGGAGGAGCGAACCGTGGCCAGGAGACCCGCAGGCGAGATACCGGCGGTACAGCCCGAGCCCGTCCACCCCGGTGACCTCGGCCGCCGGATCCTCCGGCGACGCGAGGAACTCGGGCTCAGCCGCTCGGAGGTGGCCGTGAGGGCGGCGATGGACGAGGGCTTCCTCGGGTACCTGGAGTCCTCACCGTCCACCGCCGAGGCCGAGCCGCTCATCCGGCTGGCCGACGCGCTCGGCACCACGGTCGACCGGCTGCTCGGCGGGGACGTCGACGTCCCGCCCGGCCCGGGAGTGGCCGCGGCCCACCCCGTCCTCACCGAGCTGCCGGTGTCCGAGTGCTGGCGCAGGATCGCGCCCGGTGGCGTCGGGCGCGTGGCCCTGACCACCGCGGACACCCCGGTCATCCTGCCGGTCAACTACCGGGTGCTGGACGCCGCCGTGCTCTTCCGCACCTCCGCCGCCGGCCCGCTCGCCACCGCGCCGGGCACCCGGATCGCCTTCGAGGTCGACCGGGTCGACGAGGTCCTGCGCACCGGCTGGAGCGTCCTGCTGACCGGCCGGGCCGCCGCGGCCACCGAACCGGAGGCGACCGTCCGCCTCGCCCGGGAGGACGGCCCGGACCCATGGGCGGGCGGGCGGCGCGACCTGTGGATCCGCCTGCGCCCCACGACCGTCACCGGCCGGATCATCCACACCGAGGAGCAGCCGCGGGGGCGGGCGGGCGGGAACGACGTGCTCCGGTAGGGCGCCCGGGCGCGCACGCCGCCGCCCACGGCCCCGTCCTGGCCTCGCCGGTGCTCAGGGCCCTTCGCGCTGTGCCGGCGGCGGACCGTAGCCGCCGCCACCGGGAGTCTCGATCACCAGGACGTCGCCCGGCCCCACCGTGGTCGAGTCGCAGCCGGACAACGGTTGCACGGACCCGTCCGAACGCTCGACGCGGTTGGCGCCGAGTGCCCCGGCCGCCCCGCCCGCCAGACCGTACGGGGGCACCCTTCGGTGGCCCGACAGCAGACTCACCGTCATCGGCCGGCGGAACCTGATCCGGCGGACCGCTCCGTCACCGCCGCGCCAGCGGCCGGCGCCGCCGCTGCCGGTCCGTACGGCGAACTCCTCCAGCAGGACGGGCAGGCGCCACTCCAGCACCTCGGGATCGGTGAGCCGGGAGTTCGTCATGTGGGTCTGCACGACGGAGGCGCCCTCGAACCCGTCGCCCGCGCCGGCACCCGACCCGAGCGTCTCGTAGTACTGGTGCTCCCGGCTACCGAAGCTGACGTTGTTCATCGTCCCGGAGCCTTCGGCCTGGACGCCGAGGGCCGCGTACAGCGCGCCGACGATCGCCTGCGAGGTCTCCACGTTCCCGGCCACGACCGCGGCCGGGGTGGCTCGGGGCCAGCATCGAACCCTCCGGAACGACGATCCTCAGCGGACGCAGACAGCCGTCGTTGAGCGGGATGTCGTCGGCCACGAGGGTACGGAAGACGTAGAGCACGGCCGCGGTGACGACCGACGCGGGGGCGTTGAGGTTGCTGTCCGACTGGGCCGAGCTGCCGGTGAAGTCGACGGTCGCGGACCGGTGCGGGTGGTCCACGGTGATCCTGACGGCGATCTCCGCCCCCGAGTCGGTCTCGTACCGGTGCACACCGTCGTGGAGGCGGTCGACCACCCGGCGGACGGCCTCCTCGGCGTTGTCCTGGACGTGCCGCATGTACGCCTGCACCACGTCCAGCCCGAAGTGGTCGACCATCGCGGCGATCTCGTCGGCGCCCTTGCGGTTGGCCGCGATCTGGGCGCGCAGGTCCGCCAGGTTGGTCTCCGGGTTCCGCGAGGGGTACGGCGCCTCCCTCAGCAACCGGAGGGTCTCGGCCTCCCGCAGCCGCCCGTCCTCGACCAGCAACCAGTTGTCGAACAGCACCCCCTCCTCCTCGATCCGGTGGCTGGCGGCCGGCATCGAGCCGGGGGTGAGGCCGCCGATCTCGGCGTGGTGCCCGCGCGAGGCGACGAAGAAGAGGATCCGGCTCCCGGCGTCGTCGAAGACCGGCGTGACGACGGTGACGTCCGGCAGGTGGGTCCCACCGTGGTAGGGATCGTTGACGGCGTAGCTGTCCCCGGCCCGCATCGCGCCGCCGCGCCGCCGGATCACCTCCTGGACGGTGGTGCCCATCGACCCCAGGTGGACCGGGATGTGCGGTGCGTTGGCGACCAGGTTCCCTCCGGGTCGAACAGGGCGCACGAGAAGTCCAGCCGTTCCTTGATGTTGACGGACTGCGCGGTCGATTCGAGCCGCACACCCATCTGCTGGGCCACTGACATGAAGAGGTTGTTGAAGACCTCCAGCAGAACCGGATCCGCCTCGGTCCCGACGTCCGCCCGGGGGAGCGCGGCGACCCGCTCCAGCAGGAGGTGACCGGGCTCACCGACGACCATCCGCCAGCCGTCGTCGACCACGGTGGTGGCGCCGGACTCGGCGACGATCGCCGGCCCCGTCACCTCCTGGCCCCGGGTCAGGAGTTCACGTCGATACAGGCCTACCGTCCGCCACCGCCCGCAGACGTACATCTCGACCTGCTCGTGATCGCCCGGCACGGCGGCGCCGGACGCGACGACCACCCCCAGATCGGGCGGTCCATCAGGAACGAGTACAGGGCGCGGTGGCCGTCCTCGAAGGCCGAGGCCATGGCGGACGCGTCGGCCATCCGCTCGCCCGGGCGCACGAATGCGGTACTCATCCGGGTCTCCCGTCCCGAACGCCTGCCGGCGGTCGTCTGCGTGGCTCACGCTGCCGAGGGCGGACCGCACCGTCCGCGGCGACCGTGCGTCCGACGGCGTGGACGGCGACCGCTGCGCCCAGGTCCGGGCACCGCGGCAGTAGGGTGCCGCGGCGGTCGGGGTGCGGTGTCCTGTCTCCAGCCTGCACCGCCGTGCCGCACCGCGCGACGTGCCCGGTCCCGGTTCCTCGCCGCGCCGGAAGCCGCCGCACGGTTCAGGATGGGAATGTCGGGGACCGACGCCCTCCAGGGGCCGTCCGTCCCCGTCGTGGGTGCGCCGAGCGGGAGGAGAACACCCCCATGAGCGAGAGCACCACACCTGGACCCGTCCGCACCAAACGCTGGGCGCTGCGTCTGGACCTGTTCGAGGAGGGCGACGTCACCAAGGTCCACGCCGTGCTGGACACCGGCGACAACACCTTGGAGAGCCGCACGGCCGCCCATCGCAACCCGCACGACCCGCCCGTTCCGGAGATCGGCGACGAGTACGCGGCCGGGCGGGCCCTGGTCGAGCTCGGGCACATGCTGCTGAGAGCCGGGATGACCGACGCCACCGCGAACGACAGGTCCGGTTCCGCCTGACCTTCCCCTACCCGTGACCGCCCGACCCGTGATCCGGAGGGTGCCATGAACGCGGAGGCCGCCGTGAACGGACCGATCGTCGCGGGCTTCGACGGGTCCCCCGAGAGCGTGGCCGCGGCCCGGTGGGCCGCGCGCGAGGCGCTGCTCCGGGGGCTGCCCCTCGAACTCCTCCAGGCCTGGCCATGGCCGGCGACCGATGTCCTGGGTACCGACGACGCGATCGCCTGGAGCCGGCAGCGACTGGCCGCCACGGAGACGGAGCTGCGGGCCGTCCTCGCCGCCGGAGAGGACGTCACGTCGGCCCACGTGCGCCGGGACCCGGTCGAGGCCCTCGACGCGGCGAGCGGCACCGCCACCATGCTGGTCCTCGGCTCGCGCGGACTGGGTACGCTGCGGGGCTTCCTGGTCGGGTCGGTGAGCCAGGAGGTGCTGCGGCGCGCGGCCTGTCCGACGGTCCTCGTCCGTGCGGACGAGGACACCCCGCCGGGCGACACCGCGACCGCCGGCGACGTCGTCCTCGGCCTCGACCTCCGGCACGCGTGCGACGAGGTCATCGGCTTCGCCTTCGAGGCGGCCCGGCTGCGCTCGGTACCGCTGCGGGTCGTCCACGCCTGGGCACCGCCGGCCGGGAGCGAGTACATGGCGTTCGCCGCGATCGGCAGCATGGACACGGAGCTGGAAGCCGCCGAGCGACAGCAGCTCACGGACGCGCTCGCCCCCTGGCGGTCCCGGCATCCCGAGGTGACCGTGACCGCGGACCTGGTCCGCGGTCACGCCGCCGCCACCCTGGTCGAGGCGGCCGCGGCGGCCGGCCTCGCGGTGGT
>NZ_JBSGFD010000103.1:0-29921 GCF_053603215.1 Kitasatospora sp. NPDC004240
GCCCGCCCCCGCGGCCCCCGCCCGCCCCCCCCCCCGCCCGCCCGGGGGGGGGGGGGGGCCCCGGGGCGCGCCCCCCCCCCCCCCCCCCCGGGGGGGGGGGGGGGGGGGGGGCTCACAGGAGCAGCGCGAGCTTCCGGCTCTGCAGGAGGCCGCTGACGATGCCGAGGATGCCCGACTCGACGAACAGCCACGGGATCGCGGTCGCGGCGCCGTAGGCCGTCCATCCCCAGACGAGTACGGCGATGTGGGCCACGCCGGCGAGGAGCCGGATGACGGTGACCGGCCCCTGCTCGTGGTCGGGGTCGGCCTGTCCCGCCCAGAGGATCCACAGCAGGACCAGGAAGCCCGTCAGGCACGCGCCTACGGTCATCGCGGTGGTCCAGGTACCCCCGTCGTTGAGGTACAGCAACGCCGCCACGCCGCAGGCGAGGTGGACGAACCCCCTGCGGGCCGTCCGGATCCAGAGCCGCCGCAGCCGCCGCACCTGCGCCAGCCAGGCCTGCCGCTCGGCCTCGGCCTGCATCGCCTGGAAGTGCTGCGCCACCAGGAAGTCGCGGATGAGTCCGTAGGCGGCCGGTAACCGGTAGTCGTCCATGGGGGGAGGGTAGTGGCCGAACGGTTGTCGCGGAACGGTGTGAGCACACGTGTGCCAGCCGGGCTTGGTCCACCCAAGTCACTTATGGGAAAGGGGGGTTCTGCGGGATCGGGCGGGATCCGACAGTCGACGTCGGCGGGGGCGCCGGTGGCCGGGGGAGCGTCGCGAAGGTGCGCGCTCACCGCTGCCCCGGCCACCGCTGCCCCGGCCACCGCCCCGGCGTCAGGGACCGGCCGCCGCCCCGGCGGGCTGCGCCGGCCCCCGTCGGTCAGCCGCGCACGTGCAGCCCGAAGCCCGTGCGGCCCGCGGGCTCCAGTCCCTCCTTCAGGTGCAGCGAGGGGATCTCGTAGTCGCCGAAGTTCTGGGGCCGGAACGCGATCGGCTCGGTCGACTCCAGCGTGAGCAGACGCCGCTGCCACGCCTCGGCGACGCCCGCGTGGTCCTCGCCGGTCATCCGGTCGGTGCCGTACAGCACGAACGGCGGCAGCACCTCGATGCCCGGGTAGTAGAGGATGCCGTGGTGGAACGGGAACAGCAGGTCCTCGATGGGGCCGTTGATCCCCCGCGAGGCATAGTGCGACTGCGGGCCGCCGACGGTCACCGACAGCAGGGCCCTGCGGCCCGCGAGGGTGCCCTCGCCGAAGCGATCACCGTACCTGGTGTCGCTGTGCTCGCCGACGCCGTACGCGAAGCGGTAGGTGAACACCCGGTCCACCCAGCCCTTGAGGATCGCGGGCATCGTGTACCACCACATCGGGAACTGGAAGATGATCGTGTCGGCCCACAGCAGCTTCTCCTGCTCGGCGCGGACGTCCGGGGTGAGCGTGCCGGCCTCGAAGGCCCGGCCCGAGTCCAGGGCGACCTTCAACGGGCTGGAGGCGGCGGGGCCGTAGTCGGCGGCGTCCACGACCGCCTTCCAGTTCATCGCGTACAGGTCGCTCACCCGCACCTCGTGCCCGGCGCCCTCCAACGTGGACACCGCGAGGTCCTTCAGCGAGCCGTTGAGCGACTTCGGCTCGGGGTGGGCGTGGACGATCAGCGTCTTCACGGGGACTCCTTCGGATCGGATGCCCTCGATCCTGCGCGCCGCGGCGCCCGCCGTTCAGGGGCGCCGCTTCCGTCGGACGGGACTTCCTGGTACCGGCAGGGCCACCCTCACGGGGCATCACCGAGGCGATACTGGGGGGCATGGACGATCTCGCGGGCTTCCTGCGCACCCGGCGTTCGCGCGTCGACCCGGCCGCCGCCGGCATCCCCGTCGACAGCCGCCGCCGGGTCGAGGGCCTGCGCCGCGAGGAGGTCGCGCACCTGTCCGGCGTCAGCGTCGACTACTACGTACGCCTGGAGCAGGGCCGCGCGACCCAGCCCTCCGAGCAGGTCCTCGACGCGCTCGCCCGCGTCCTCGGCCTCGACGGGACCGAACGCGGCCACCTCGACCGGCTCGCCCGCCAGCCCCGCCGCCGCGCGAGGACGCCGGGCGGCAGGGTGCGGCCGGAGCTGCTGCGCGTCCTCGACCTGGTCCCCCACGCACCCGCGCTGATCATGGACCACCGCCTGGACGTGCTCGCCGGCAACCGCCTCGCCGGGCTCCTCCTCGGCCGGCCGATGCCGGGCCTGAACACCGCCCGGCACATCTTCCTGGAGGAGGCCGAACGCGGCCTCTACGCGGACTGGGAGAACTGCACCCTCGACGTGGTCGGGCACCTGCGCCTGGCCGCGGGCAAATACCCCGAGGACCCCCGCCTGGCCTCGCTCATCGGCGAGTTGTCGATGGGCAGCGAGCGCTTCCGCCGCCTCTGGGCCCGCGCGGACGTGCGCGCCCGCACACACGGCCGCAAGGCGTACCGGCACCCGCTGGTCGGACCGCTGGACCTGCACCAGGAGAACTTCGCGCTACCGGACGAATCGGGCATGGAGCTGCTCGTGCTGACCGCGGCCCCCGGCAGCCCCGCCGAGGACGGGCTGCGCCTGCTCGCGGACCTGGGCGCGGCCGGCGGCGACGCGCCGCAACCCACGGTGAACGCCCGGGCCCGCACCCCGGACAGCGTCTAGCCCGACGACGTCCGCCCCCGGCCAAGAACGCCCCGCCGCCGACGGCCCCTCCGGCATGACGGTATTACCGTCTACGGCGCGGCCCGCTTCGGCCCGTACTCCCGGTACGTCGAGGAGGCCGACACCCGCGAGGAGGCCGAGGCGCGGTACGAGGAGATGGTCCGCGAGGCCTGAAGGCCAAGATTCCCTGCGACGATCAAGCAATGGCCTCCTCACCCTTCACCGACCCGGCGTTCTACGCCGACCGCTACCCCGCCTACGCCGCCCTGCGCGCGGCCTCCCCCGTCCTGCGGGTGCCGTGGGACGGCGGCGCCACCGCCGCGACCGTCGTCACCGGGTGGGAGGAGGCGCGGCAGGCGTTCACGGCCCCGCTCTCGAAGGACACCGGCGCCTACTTCGCCGACCGGCCGTCCGGCCGGTCCCTGCACCCGGCCGTCTCCCGCACGATGCTCGCGACCGATCCGCCCGAGCACACCCGGCTCCGGCGGCTGGTGACCAAGGCGTTCACCCCGGCCCGGGTCGACGGCCTGCGCCCCTACATCCGCGAGCTCGCCGAGCAGTTGACCGGGCCGTGGGAGCCCGGCACCGAGGTCGACCTCGTCGAGGAGCTCGCCGGCCCCCTGCCGGTCACCGTCATCTGCCAGCTCCTGGGCGTGCCCGCGGCCGACCGGCCGGCCGTCCGCTCCTGGTCGACCGACCTGTTCGCCACCGGTGACCCCGGACGCGTCGACGCCGCCTCCCACGCTCTGGCCGGCTACCTTGCGCAGCTGATCACGAGCAAGCGCGCCCACCCGGACCACGCGCTGCTCTCCGACCTGATCGCCGTCCACGACGACGACGCGCAACGCCTCGGCGAGGACGAACTGCTCTCCCTGGCCGTGCTGTTGCTGGTCGCCGGCCACGAGACCACCACCGCGGCGATCGGCAACGCCGTCCTGGCCCTGCTCCGCCACCCCGCCGAACTGGAGCACCTGCGCACCGACCCGCGCCGCATCCGGGCCGCCGTCGACGAACTGCTCCGCCACGACTCCCCGGTCAGCATCGCCACCTGGCGATGGGCACCCGAGGAGGTCGAGCTCGGCGGCGCCCGGGTGCCCGCCGGCAGCCCGGTCCTCGTCTGCCCGGGCGCGGCCAACCGCGACCCCGCCCGGTTCCCCGACCCCGACCGGCTCGATCTCGCCCGCGCCGACGCCGCCGCCCACCTCGCCTTCGGCCACGGGATCCACCGCTGCCTCGGCGCCCCGCTGGCCCACGCGGAGATCGAGATCGTGCTGACGGTCCTCCTGGAACGCTTCCCGGGCCTGCGCCTGGCGGCCCCCGCCGACCGGCTCGCCTGGCGGCGCTCCCGGCTGGTCCGCGGCCTGGTCGCCCTGCCGGTGAGCCTGTAGACGCCGCGTACGCTCCCCGTCAGACCCCGGCACCGGCGCCGCTCACGGCGACCGAGAGCCAGTGGTGGGCGATCCCCGGGTTCGGCTCGTCCGCCGCGCCGGACAGCTGGGGGGCGAGCTTCCAGTAGCGCCCGTACACCGGGTCCGCGCTCCGGGTCAGCAGGCCGCCCAGGCGCCGGCGGAAGGCGGGGGCGTCCCGCGTGCCGAGCGCCCCGGCGTAGGCGGCGACGAAGCAGTCGACCGCCCCGGTGCCGGGCGGCCCGCCGCCGCGCAGGTCCGTCGCGGCCAGCGCGTACGCCTCGACCAGGCCGTCGTAGAGCACGTCCGCGCGGTGGGCCTCGCTCAGCAGCGGCGCGGGCCGGTGGCCGGGCAGGAGGGCGTGCAGCCGGGCCAGGGCCAGCACCTGGGCCGGGGACGGGTCCTCGGGCAGCGACGGGACGGCGGCGTCCAGGACGGCGCGCACCAGCCGGGCCGGCAACCGGGCGGGCAGGGCCCGGCGCCAGAACCGCGCCAGCTCCGTCGTGTCGGGCGGCCAGGCGAGGGCCCCGAGCAGGCGCAGCCGCTCGGCGCGCTCCTCGGCGGTGCCGTCCCGCAGCACCCGCAGACAGGCCTGCTGCCAGCGCAACGCGGCCATCCGGTCGGCGAGTTCGCGCAACCGCCCGTCCACGGCGGCCTCCAGCGCGCCGTCCCGCTCCAGGGCCCGGCCCACCTGCGCCACCGGCAGGCCCAGGGCCCGCAGCGACCGGATCCGGCGCAGCCGCTCGATCGCCTCCGGCCCGTACCGGCGGTGCCCGCCGCCGCTGCGCGCCGCCTCGGGCAGCAGCCCGCGGTCGGAGTAGAAGCGGACGGTCTTCACGGTGACGCCCGCGCGGGCGGCGAGGTCGCCGATGCTCAGCATCCCTTCGGATGACACCACTTGAACCTCCCTCAGGGGGACTTCCTACCGTACCCGGGAGCGCGGACGGCAGGTCCGCGCCGGGTGCGCAAGGAGGCGACGATGACGACGTTCGTACTGGTCCCGGGCCCGTTCACCGGGGGCGGGGTGTGGGAGGAAGTGGCGTCCAGGCTGCGGGAGTCGGGCGCCGAGGCCCACCCGGCGGACCTCGCCGGGGACCTCGACGCCGGCCTGGACACCCACATCGGGGACGTGCTCCGCCTGATCGACCGCCTCGACGCGCCCGAGGTGGTGCTGGTCGCCCACGACCTCGCGATCCACACGGCGCTGGGCGCCGCCGACCGGCGCCCGCAGCGGATCGGCCGGATCGTGGCCGTGGACTCGCCCCTGCCCGAGGACGGCGACCTGCCGCTCACCCTGGTGCCCGACGAGCAGGCCCGACAGGACTTGACGACACGTCAGGACGCTTGGCGCGTACCGCCCCCGGCCGGGGACGGCTGGCAGCGCTGGGGCTCCACCGCCGGGCTCACCGCCCCCGCGCTGCAACGGCTGCAGCGCCTCGCCCGGCCCCAGCCCTCCGGCACGCTCACCCACCCGCTGCGGCTCACCGGCGCGGGCGCGGGCCTGCCGCTGACCGGTGTGCTCTGCACCGCCGACCGGCCGGGCATCGCCATGGTCGAGACGCTGGTGCGCTCGGGCCCGGCCCGGTTCCGGGCACTCGCCGACCCCAAGGTGACCTTCTTCGAACTCGACACCGGGCACTGGCCGATGCTCTCCGCGCCCGGCGAACTGGCCGCCGTCCTGCTGCGGGCCGCCGCGGGCGAGGGCCACCGGATCCCGCTCGCGCCGGACGCCGGGCGGCCCGGCCACCTCGCCCCCTTCCCGCTGGACGTCCCCGAGCGGCCCCGCCACCGCATCGGCCGGGTCGACCTCCACCTGCCGGACACCGACCGCCCCGCCCCGGCCGTGCTCCTCGTCCACGGCGGTCCCGTCGCCCCCGACGAGCGGCCCACCCCGCGCGAGTGGCCGGTGTACCTCGGCTACGCCCGCTACGCGGCGGGCCTCGGCGCGGTGGGGGTGACGCTCGACCATCGCCTGCACGACCTCGCGGACTTCCCGCGGGCCGCCGCCGACCTCGCGGAGGCGGTCGCGCTCGTGCGCGCCGACCCGAGGGTGGACGGGGAGCGGATCGCGCTCTGGTTCTTCTCCGCCGGCGCGCTGCTCTCGGCCGAGTGGCTCGCGGCACCACCGCCCTGGCTGCGCTGCCTGGCCATGACCTACCCGGTGCTCGCCCCGCTGCCGGGCTGGGGCGCCGTCGACCCGCGCTTGCGCCCGGCGGCAGCCGTGACCGGCGCCGGGGACCTGCCGATCGTCCTGACCCGGGTGGGCCTGGAGCACGCCCCGATCGCGGCGACGGTCTCGCGCTTCCTGGCCGCCGCCGGCGGCCTCGGCGGCCTCGACGTCATCGACGTCCCGAACGGCCACCACGGCTTCGAGACCGCCGACCCGACGGACGAGTCCCGCGCCGCCGTCCGCCGCGCCATGCACGCGGTCATGGCGCACCTGCACGGCTGAGGGTCCGGCCGCGCCGCGCCGCAGCGCTCCCGGGTCACCCGGCCCGCGGCGGCCGGCGCGTGGCCCGGGGCGGCGGGGCCGGTGGTCGGCGGGGCGTCCGGGGGCCGGTTCGCACGGGGCCGGCTTCTGCGGGGCCTGCGTCGTCCGGCGCGCGGCCGGTGCTCCGCCGGGGCGGCGGACGGTTTGCACGGTAACCACCGAGGGAGCCCCCGGAACTGGCGTTCGAGGCTCCCGGCGCCCCAGAATCTCCGAATCACCCGCCCCGGACGGACAGTCGCGGCGGGCGCTCGGAGAACGGAAAGAGGTGCCCAGGTGGGCGAGGACCGGTTGATCGCCGGCCGGTACCGGCTGCTGGAACGGATCGGCAGCGGCGGCATGGGCACCGTGTGGCGCGCCGAGGACGAACTGCTGGGCCGCGACGTGGCCGTGAAGGAACTGCGGATCCGCCCGGAGCTGTCGCCCGAGGAGACGGCCACCCTGCTGGAGCGCACCCGCCGCGAGGCCCGCAGCGCCGCCCGGATCAACCAGCGCAACGTCGTCGTGGTGCACGACGTCGTGGAGGACCAGGGCCTGCCCTGCGTGATCATGGAGTACGTCCCCTCCCGCACCCTCGGCGAACACCTCGCCGAGAACGGACCGCTGTCCGCGACCGAGGCCGCCCGGATCGGCCGCGAGATCCTGGCCGCCCTGCGCGCCGCCCACGCCGCCGGCGTCGTGCACCGCGACGTCAAACCCGGCAACGTCCTGCTCGCGCTCGACGGCCGGGTCGTGCTGACGGACTTCGGCATCGCCAGCATCGCCGGCACCACCACCCTGACCAGGACCGGCGAACTGGTGGGCTCCGTCGACTACCTGGCCCCGGAACTGGTCCGCGGCGGGACCCCGAGCCCCGCCTCCGACCTGTGGGCGCTGGGCATCACCCTCTACCAGACCGTGGAGGGGCTGCCGCCGTTCCGCAGGGCGACCGCCATCGAGACCGCCATGGCCATCGCCGCCGAGGCACCGGAGCCGCCGCTGCGCGCAGGTCCCCTCGTGCCGCTGATCGGGTCGCTGCTGGAGAAGGACCCGCACGAGCGGCCGTCCGCCGAGACGGCGGAGCTGCTGCTCGACGACACCGCGCAGCGGCAGGCGGCGCCGGGCGACGGCGCCGGTCCCGCCCACGGCCTGGACCAGGGCCGGGGCCACGGCCGGGACCTGGCCGTCAGGGCCGGCACGGCCCCCGTCCCCGCCGCGGCCGGTGGTGACGCGCACCCCGTGGCGCAGCCGTCCGGCCCCCCTCCCGCGCCCGGCGGGGACCACCTGCCCGCCACCGCCGCGTCCCTCCCCACCGCCCTCCCCGCGACGCGGCCCGCCCGCCGCCGGACCGCCCTGCGCTGGAGCGTCGCCGCCGCCGTGGTGACGGCCGCCGCGACCGCAGGCGTCCTCGCCCTGGACCCCGTCCTGCACCCCCGCGAGCACGAGGCGCGGGCCGAACCGGCGCCGTCCCCCGCGACGTCGTCCCCGGCGGCCACCACCGGCGCGCCGCCCACGGGCCCGGCCATGTCGTCCCCCACCGGCCCGGTGGCCGCCCCCTCCGGGTTCAGCATCCGCCGGGACCCTGCCGGCTTCTCGCTGGCCGTCCCCGACGGCTGGGTACGCAGCACCGACGCCGCCGGCCGGGTCTTCTACCTCTCGCCGGACCGCGCCTTCCGGATCGGCATCCACCCCACCACCCCGAGCGGCCAGGGCGTGCTGGCCGACCTGCGCAAGCAGGACGCCGCCGGCCCGCGCACCAACCCCGGCTACCGCGGCGGCAGCGTCCAGCCCACCGTCTTCCACGGCACCGCCGACGCCGCCCTGTGGCTGTGGACCTGGAACGGCTACCCGGAGGACGGCTTCGGCGCCCGCCGGGTGCAGGACATCTCCTGGACGGAGCAGGGCCGCTGCTACGACTTCTGGGTCTCCGCGCCGACCGGCCGCCTCGACGAGGCCGATCACCACTTCCAGGTCGTGTCGGCCACCTTCCGGGTCGGCTGACGGCCCGGGGCCTCCTCCCCGACGGTGGGCGCCACCACCTGACGCGGAATCGGAGCGTCTACGGAGTTTGCCGAACCCATCAGATCGGCATGTTCATGACGTCGCAGTTCGGCGACATCACCAGTCGATCGGGGGAGTGACGCTCGATGACCATCGCGCGCAGATCGGTCCTCAAAGGCTCGTCAGCGGCCGGCGCCGCACTCATCGCGGGCGCCGCGCCCGCCCGGGCCGACGGACCCGAACCGGATACCGCGCCCGACACCGGCCCCCTGCTCCGGACCACACCGCACCGGCTCGGCGCCCCCAGCGTCACCGGACTGCACCTGCAGTTCGGCACCGACGCCTCCTGCGAGATGGTCGTCTCCTGGATCACCCCGCAGTCGGTACGCCGCCCGCACGTGCGCCTCGGCTCACCGTCCGGCGGCCTCGGACGGACGGTGGAGGCCGAGACCCGCACCTACCGCGACGCGCTCTCCAAGGACGAGGTGTACGTCCACCACGCCCGGCTGACCGGACTGCGCCCGGCCACCACCTACCTCTACGCGGCCGGCCACGACGGGGCCGGCCCCGAGACGGGCTCCTTCACCACCGCCCCCCGCGGCCGGGCCCCCTTCACCTTCACCAGCTTCGGCGACCAGGCCGCCCCCAACCTCCGCCGCAAGGTCACCTTCCCCGACGGCTTCCCCGGACCGCTCGGCAAGTACCCGGTGTTCACCAGCAGCCAGGTCGGCACCCCGCACTCCGCCGACATCGTCGCCGCCGTCGAACGGGTCGCCCCCCTGTTCAACCTGGTCAACGGCGACCTCTGCTACGCCTCCTACAGCGGCCGCCACGGCCAGAGCCGCACCGCCACCTGGGCGGACTGGTTCATCAGCAACAGCCGCTCCACCCGGCTGCGCCCCTGGATGCCCTGCGTCGGCAACCACGAGAACGAGGGCGGCAACGGCCCGCTCGGTGCCCTCGGCTACCAGGCCTACTTCACCCTGCCCGACTCCGCCGCCTCCCGGGACGAGGAGACCCGGGGCATGTGGTACGCCTTCACGGTCGGCTCGGTGCGCGTCATCAGCCTCGCCAACGACGACGTGGCGATCCAGAACAGCGGCGACACCTACCTGCGCGGCTTCTCCGGTGGAGCCCAGCAGCGCTGGCTGGAACGGGAGTTGAGGGCGGCGCGCGGCAGCCGGGCGATCGACTGGATCGTGGTCTGCATGCACCAGCCGATGATCTCCAGCTCCCGGCGCGGCAGCGGCAGCGACCTCGGCATCCGCGAGGCCTGGGGTCCGTTGTTCGACGCCTACGGGGTCGACCTGGTGCTCAGCGGCCACGAGCACTACTACGAGCGCTCCCACCCCGTCCGCGGCACCCTGCCCAACGACACCCGCACCCCGGTGCCCACCGCCACCCGCACGGACCTGGTCGACACCGGCCGCGGCACCGTCCACATGATCATCGGCGCGGGCGGCAACGCCGCCACCACCCAGGACGACCTGTTCGACCGGCCCCAGGGTCGCGTCGTCGTCGCCCTGGAGGACGCGCCCCGCCCGCCCGCGCCCTACCGGCAGTCGATCTGGCTCACCGAGGACGCCCCCTGGGCCGCCGTCCAGGACCGCGAGAACACCCACGGCTTCGCCGCCTTCGACGTCGACCCCGGCGACCGCCGCGGCGGCCGCACCCGCATGCGGGTCACCTACTACACCTTCGACGGCCCCCACGGCGACCTCACCCCGGTCGACACCTTCACCCTGGAACGCAACCGCTCCGACACCCGCGACTGACACCACACCCGGCCCGGCCGGCCCGCCCGGCGGGCGCGTCGGCCGCGGCGGCGTCAAGACGGCTGGACGAGGCGGTTCTCGTAGGCGAAGACCACGGCCTGGATCCGGTCGCGGAGTTCGAGCTTGTGCAGGATCCGCCCCAGATGGGACTTCACGGTCGCCTCCGCGAGGTACAGGGTGGCCGCGATCTCCGTGTTGGACAGGCCACGGCCCACCTGGACGAGCACCTCGCGTTCACGGGCGCTGAGCCGCTCCAGCCGCTCGTCGCGCCCCGCGCCGCCACTGCCGGGGATGTGCGGGCGGAAGTCCTCCAGCAGGCGCCAGGTGACCCGCGGGGAGAGCACCGCGTCACCCGCCGCGACACTGCGGATCGCCGCGAGCAACTCCTCGGGCCTGGTGTTCTTCAGCAGGAACCCCGACGCCCCGGCACTCAGCCCGGCGAAGGCGTACTCGTCCAGGTCGAAGGTGGTGAGGATCAGCACCCTGCTGTGGGGGGAGACCTCGACGACCTGCCGGGTCGCCTCGATCCCGTCCATCCCGGGCATCCGCACGTCCATGAGGACGACGTCGGGGCGCAACTCCCGCGCCAGGCACACGGCCTGGGCACCATCCCCGGCCTCGCCGACCGGCGCCATGTCGGGCTGGGCCTCCAGGACCGTGCCGAAGGCCATCCGCAGCAGCGCCTCGTCGTCGACGATCAGGATACGGATCGTCACGCGGACACCGCCCCGCCGCCGAGGAGGAGCCGGGTACGCACCACCCAGCCGCCGCCCGGGAGCGGCCCGGCCTCCAACGTCCCCCCGTACGCCGCCGAACGCTCACGCATGCCCGGGATGCCGTGCCCGGACGACACGGCCGCGGGAGGCGGCGGGACGGGACCGCTGTCGGTGACGTCCACGCCCACGGCCCCGGCCGAGCACCGGATCCGGACCTCCGCGCGGGTGCCGGCGGGCGTGTGCTTGAGAGTGTTGGTCAAGGCCTCCTGCACCAGCCGGTAGACGGTGAGCTGCGCGGTGGCCGGCACGTGGGCGTGAGCGCCGTGGACCTCCAGACGGGTCGCCAGCCCGGCGGCGCCCATCTGCTCGGCGAGGGCCTCCAACTGCGCGATACCGGGCAACGGGTGGCGCCGCGCGTCCGGCTCGTCCGTCCGCAGGACGCCCAAGGAGCGCCGCATGTCGGTCAGGGCCTGCCGGCCCGTCTCGGAGATCTGCACCATCGCGGCGGTGGCCCGCTCGGGCGAGCGGTGCTGCGCGTAGAGGGCGGCATCGGTGAGCGCCACCATCACGGACAGGTTGTGGGTGACGATGTCGTGCATCTCCCGGGTGATCCGCGCCCGCTCCTCGGCGACGGCCAGCCGCGCCTGCTGCTCCTGCTCCCGTTCCAGGCGCGCGGCCCGTTCCTCCAGGGCCGCGAGATAGGCGCGCGTGGTCCGCACGTTCACCCCCAGGACGGCGGCGGCGACGGTCATCGCGCTCGCCGCGACGAAGGGGGTCAGGAACGCGCCCTGCGCCGTCCAGCGCAGACAGGCCAGCAGCACCCCCGCCTCCACCACGGCACCCGCGACGAGCGCGCCGCGCCGGCCCGAGTGCGCGGCCACCGTGTAGAGGGCCACCAACAGGGCGATGTCCGCCGGCAGTTGAACGCCCACCAGCCACTGGACGAAGGCCGCCGCCGCCACGACGCCGAACACCGCGAGCGGGGCCCGGCGCCGCCACAGCAGGGGCAGCGCGAGAGCGGCGGTGAGCGCCACGGCCACCGCCGGCTCCTGCGGCGCGTACGTCGTCACGACGTTGAGGAGGAGCAGCGCCGCCAGCAGCGAGTCCCCCACCACGGGCGGCAGCCGGGAGGCCCGGCGCCCGGCGGCGGCCACCGCCCGCGCCGCCCGTACCCGTGCCCGCGCCTGTGTCCGGTCCCGCGCCGCCCGGTGCAGCCGGTGGTCATGGCCGGGTCGCGCGGCCGCCTCGGTCGTCACACGTCGTCCCTGTTCGGTTCGGCATCATCACGGCGGCCCCGGCCGGGGCCACCACCGCGTACGCACGGCCGGACCCGGATCGCCCGGGCGGGCCCGTACCGCGGCCCTGTCACGGTAGGCCGCCGGCCCCGCGGAGCGCATGAGCCCACCGTCGGACTCGCGCCGCACCGGGATACGACCGCAGGAGGAGCCCCGCCACCTCCCGTGGTCGCACAACGGCCACCGATCCGGCCCGCCCCGTTGCGACCCCGGTCGCACCGGACCCGCCGCGGAGGGCGACCCCGGTCGCACCCGACGGCGACCCCGGGCCGATGTGGCCGCCCCCACCCGGCGCCGACCATGGCCGGGTGACCGAGACCATCACGGGACCGCACATGTCCCCCCTGGAAATACTCACCCTGCTGGGCGCCGTCGCCCTGGTGGCGGCCCGCTGGCTGCCTCCCGCAGCCCGCCCACGCGTCACGATCGCGGCGGGGGCGGTCCTCGTGCCGTCCGTGATCGCGCTGGCCGTGACGGGCATCCGCTGGCAGATGCTGCCGGTCCTGGCGGGCGCCGCCCTCGCCGCCCCGTTCGCCCTCTCCCCGCTGCTGCGCCACCGCACCGGCCGGCCGGCGTGGCGGGCCCGCCGGTGGCTGGCACTGCCGGCGACGGCGGCCTGCGCCGGCCTGATCGCCACGGGCCCGGCCGCCGCCTGGGCCTTCCCCGTCCCCGAATTCCCCGAGCCGTCGGGCGAGTTCGCGGTCGGCACCCGCGTCGTGCAGTGGACCGACCCGCAGCGCCCCGAGACCTTCACCGCCGACCCGAACGACCCGCGCACCGTCGTGGTCCAGCTCTGGTACCCCGCGCAGGAGAGCCCCGCGGGCACACGGCGGGCCCAGTACCTCGGACGTACGGAGGACGAGGCGCGCACCGTCGCCGACGCCCTCGCCCACCAGGTCGGCCTGCCGGGCTTCCTGATCGACGGCCTCCCGCACGCCCGCAGCCGCGCGGTCTTCGACGCCCCGGTGGCCGGCGGCGGCGAACGCTTCCCCGTCGTGCTGTTCTCCCCCGGGTCGGGCGGGGTGCGCACCCAGAACACCGCCTGGGCGGAGGAACTCGCCAGCCACGGCTACGTCGTCGCCGCCCTCGACCACCCGTACGACTCCGCCGCCGTCCTCCTCGCCGACGGCCGGACCGTCACCACCGCGACCGCCTCCTCCGGCGACCGGGACAAGGACGACGAACTGGCGGCCGGCTGGACGACGGTGCGCGCCGCCGACCTGCGCTTCGTCCTCACCCGGCTGGACGGCCTGGACCGGGGCGAGAGCGCCGACCCGCTGACCGGACGCCTGGACACCGCCCGCTCCGCCGTGACCGGCCACTCCATGGGCGGCGCCGCCGCCCTGCAGGCCGCCCGGCAGGACCACCGTTTCGCCGCCGTCATCGACCTCGACGGCTACCCCCACGGCCCCACCACACCCGCCCTCGACCGCCCGGCGCTCGCGCTCACCCAGGACATCACCCCGGCGACCGACCCGCGCTACCCGCCCCGCCTCACCGAGGCGCTCGACTCCACCACCGCGACCGGCTACCGGCTCACCATCCCCGGCGCCGCCCACCTCACCTTCATGGACGGCCCCCTCTACCTGCCGCCCGTACCCTCGATCGTCGGCTCCCTCGGCCGTACCGAGAGCCCCCGCGTCGTCGCCGCGGCCACCCTCGCCTTCCTGGACGCCGTCCTGCGGGACAGCCCCGGCGACCCGGCCGGCGCCCTACGGGCCCACGGCGACCTCACCGTCCACCACCCGGGCTGACCGGGGCCCGGCCCTCCCTCCGGCGGCACCGCCCGCTCGGAGGAGAGGGACCGGCGCCCCCGGTGGGTCAGTCGGCGTCCTGGACCGGCAGCGCCGCCACCATCGGATGGTCCTTCCCGATCAGGCCGAGCCTCGCACTGCCGCCGGGGGAGCCCAGGTCGTCGAAGAACTCGGCGTTCGCCGTGTTGAACGACCGCCACGGCTCCGGGGTGTCGTCCTCGAAGAAGATCGCCTCGACCGGGCAGACCGGCTCGCACGCACCGCAGTCGATGCACTCGTCGGGGTGCACGTAGAGCATCCGCTTCCCCTCGTAGATGCAGTCCACGGGGCACTCCTCCAGGCACGCCTTGTCCTTGACGTCCACACAGGGTAGGGCGATCACAAACGTCATCGGGCCGCCGTCCTCTCCACATCGGTACCGCTCGCCGCTCTGGCACGGCCGACCGTAGGACCTCAAGTAAACTTGAGGTCAAAAGGAGGCGGGCATGACGACCCACCAGCCCGGCGACGCCAGGGCCACCCCCGACGACCTGCTGGGCATCGGCGAGGTCAGCGCCCGCACCGGCGCGGCCGTCTCCGCCCTGCGCTTCTACGAGGAACTCGGCCTGATCGCCTCCGAACGCGACACACGCAACCAACGCCGCTACCCCCGCCACATGCTGCGCCGGATCGCCCTGATCTCGGTGGCGAAACGGATCGGCATCCCGCTGCAGGACCTCCGGGAGGCGTTCGCCGACGTACCGCTCGACCGGCCGCCGAGCCACCACGAATGGCAGCGCGCCTCCCGCGGCTGGAAACGCCGCCTGGAGGAACGCCGCCAGACCATCGAACGACTGGAGGCCGAACTCACCGGCTGCATCGGCTGCGGCTGCCTCTCGATGAAGGCCTGCGCCCTGCTGAACCCCGGCGACACCCTCGCCGACGACGGCGCCGGCCCCCGCCGCCTGTAGGCGCGTTCCGCGCCCGGCTCCGCTCCTCCGGACCCCACCCGACCGGCGCGCGACTCCCCGGCCCCTGCGGGCCGGGAGTCGCCGCCCCGGCCGACCTGCCCGCCCGCCGCAGACCGCATCGCCGCGGGCTGGTTCGAGCTGCCGAGGTGTCAAGGAGATGTCGTCATCGTTGCATCAGGCGATGAACAGGTCCGTTGCCTGCGGAAGTTCGGTGTGACTCACGATCAGTCCGGAGCGGAATCGTCGCCGTCATCGGTCCAGGACCTCTCCCCAGACGTCGCCCCCTTCGGCCCACGTCCAGAGCCACTTCCGCAGTGACTCGGCCGCATAGGACAGCCCGTCGTGAGGGTCCTCGCCCCACTCGGGAACCCAGCCGTCGCAGCTGTAGAGCAGTACAGGGTTGTCAACGGCAAGCAAGGAGACGTGCCAGAACATCGAGCAGCCGCCTGCCGTCAGCTCGAACCACGACTCCGGTAGCCCATCTGCTCGGTTACGTTCGCGAGCACGTGCTGCGGACGGCCAGTCGCGCACGTCGCCCGGCGCCCGGTTTCCGTCACACAGCGAGACGAGCCCACAATCAGGCCCAAAGCCCCCATCTGCGACCTCGGTGTAGACACGACGGAGCAACTCAGGCAGCCGAAGCCCCAACCTGTGCTCAACGTCCTCAACCTGCGTCACGGTGACCGGAGCAAACAGCGGACCCCGCGGAGCATCCGAGTAATAGGCGGCCACCACCTCGGTCGACGATTCCAACACAATCGTCCCGTCGCTGCAGGACCCGCGTCGACCGTCTTGGGGCTGGTTCAACCAGTCCGCGCCATAGTGCTCTGCTATCCACGCGGCGGGGATATAAGCCTCGTCGAAGCGCCGGCCAGGGTCCCAGGCACGTGCTCGAAGCGTCTCGATCAACGCGTCGTCGTTCGCCGCCTCGCCCCCAGGCCCAGGGCGCCGCCCGGGGTGTGGCGGTGTGGAGACATCATGCGCAGCAGCGGTCATGCACCGGGAGAATAGCCGTGGACGCGGCGAGCTCGCCGCCGACCGCTGGCCCCCGCCTGCGCGGGGGAGACCCGCTCACCTCCGCGATGCCCTCGCGGGACTACGGCTGACCGCCCCGCCCTCCGGGTTTCCCCGACATGGTCGATCCTTGCCGGCCCACGCTCGGTGATACTCGTCCAGTGACTTGGTATGAGCAGGCTCAGGAAGCGGAGCAGTCAGGTGACTGGGATACGGCCATCACCCTGGTGAGTGCCCACGCCCAGTGTTACTCGGCCGACCACTATGCCCACAACAACCATCTGTGGCACATGGACCTGCTCGTCCGTGCGGAACGGATCGCCGAGCTGTCGGAGCTGGCCCGTGCTGACGTCCATGCACGCAGACGGCTCAACCGATCGCTCCGTGACCGGGGGATGGAAGCGAAGCTCCACGAGCGCACCGAGGACGGCGACCGCGACGCCCTCTACTGCTTGGTCCGGCTGCTCTGCGAGACGGGCCGGACCGAGCAGGCCCGCCGAACCGTTGAGGCGCTCGCTCCCGAGGACCAATACGCCCAGGAAATCATCACCCGCTCCGAAGGGGCATCGAGCCAGGCCCGGTAACGCCGTTCAGCCACGCACCCATCACCCGGGAGTGCTGCCGAAACCGGTGAACATCAGCGGCTTCCTTGACCGACAAGTGTCGCCCGAAAGTCATCGATGAGTGCTGTCACTACTGACTTCGGCGTTTCAGGGCGGCGGTGGAAGGTTGAGGGCGAGTCCGCTTCCTGCGATGAAGCCGGCGAGGGTCTTGCCGCGGTATCGCAGGCGCTTGAGGCGGTTGTGGACGAGTGCTTCCAGGCGGTCGAGGGCGACCGAGTGGAGGTTGGCGGAGGCCGCGTTGGACGTGGCCCGGAGCAGGTCGTCCCGACCGTAAAGTGGCGGGCCCCTCGGGGAATCCGAGAGGCCCGCCCCACTCGTACACCTCAGGCAGCTGGTCGTGGGCGATGGCGGCGGCGAGGGGGTGGATGCGGAGCTTGAGGCCGGCCCCGGTGACCGCGTACCGCGCGAGCGGATGGCCTTCCGGGATCTCGGTCTTGGCCCGCTTGTTGTAGTGCGCGAGCGTGATGACCCGGTGGTAGGTGTCGTCGTCCGTGAGGACGAACCCGCCCTCGCCGCCGGACAGCGGTTTGGGGCCGTTGAGGGAGAACGCCGAGGCGAGTCCGAACGTGCCGACCTTCCGCCCGGCGATGCTTGCGCCGTGCGCGACCCCCTCAACGGCGGGCCTTACGGATGGCTGCGGCTCAGCCGGTAGGGCCCGAGGTAGTAGGAGAGTGCGGCCAGGGACGGCCCGTCGGCGATCTGTCCGGTGGTCAGCAGCTTGACCACCTCGTCCTCGGCGAGCCACTCGATCCGGGTGGCCTCGCCCTCGTCCTCGGGCTCGCCGACCCGCGTGCAGCCGGTGATGTGGAAGGACCGGAAGTGCATGTCGCTGATGCCTGCGAGGGCGTCGTACTCGGTCATCAGCTCGATCCGGCCCGCCCTCCAGCCGGTCTCTTCCTCGACCTCGCGGGCGATCGCCGCGGCGGGGTCCTCACCGGGGTCGGCCCAGCCGGCCGGGACTTCCCAGCCCCAGCGGCCGGTGATGAACCGGTGCCGGTAGATCAGCAGGAACCGGCCGTGATCGTCGGTCACCACCGAAGTGGTCGACGGCCGGGGCATGCGGACGATGTGGTGGTCGATCCGGCCGGTGCCCGGGATGTCCACGTCCGCCAGCCACACCTCGACCCAGGGGCTCCCGTACACCTGGCGCTCTCCGTGGACCTGCCATTCCACCGCGGGGCTCCTCACGCTCGCATGACCTCCATCTCCGACTCTCTCACGCGAGTGCCCAGCTCTCTCACAGGCCCTGCGGCCTGCCAGGGCGCGAGGGCGGTCTGAAACGCGCGGGCCCGCAGGACGAGGGGCCGGACGACCGTACCGCCTGCCATGTCGAGCGCGCGGTGCGCGAGGGCACACGCCTCGTCGATGTCGCCCTGGCCCAGGCGGCACTCGGCAAGGTCGTAGGTGAGCATCGCGCGGCCCTTGACGTCGGCCTGCTCCCGGTTCCGCAGGGCCGTCTTCAGGAGCGACGTTGCTGCCGCATGGTCGCCGAGCCGGGCGTAGGCCTCGCCGGCCAGGCCGTCGAGCCGCGGGGCGGTGAAGAAGTCGAGGCCGGCCGGTGGCGGCCCCAGGTCACCGTGGAGGAGGGCTGTCGCGCGGTCGAGGGCGGAGAGCGCGCCTGCCCGGTCGCCGCGGGCTGCGAGCGCTCGGCCGAGGTTCGCGGCCACCCACGCCCGGCGGCGCGGCGCGGCGGCCTCGGCCAGCTGGTCGGCGCGGGCCAGCAGGTCGGCGGCCTGGGCGTGCCGCCCGGACGTGTAGTCGGTGATCGACTGCATCGTCAGGAGCCAGGCGCTCAGTTCGGGGGCCTCGCCTTCCTCCGCGGCGACGCGCCCGAGGTGGAACATGGCGTCGCTGCGGGCCCGGTCACCGAGGTCGTGGTTGGCAAGTCCGAGGAGGCCGGCGACGACGGCCAGTATCCGTACGCACCGACGGCGGGCGCCGAGCGCCTGCGGCCTGCCGAGGAGGCCGTGGACGCCGGCGAGCTGCCCTGTCAGGACGGACACGCTCTGGGCGGGCGGGGTCGCGGGGTAGCGGTAGGCGGTGTCCGCAACGGCGGCCTCCAGGTGCAGCAGGGCGGCGTCGCTCGCGGTGGACCGGGTGAGCATGTCCAGGACTTCCCAGGTCTGAGGTGCGGTGGCCGGCTGGTCGGCGGCCGGGGCCGGTGGGGTCTCCCACGGGCGGGTGGCGAGGCCGACCATGTGACCGGGGATGCGCAGGCCGTCGGCGATGCGCTCGACGACGTCCATGCTGGACACGGTGCGGCCGCCGGTCAGGATCTCGCTGACCCGGCTGACCCCGAGGCCGGTTCGGCGGGCGATCTGCGCCGGACCGATCCCGGCACGCCGGGCGAGCTGGAAGACCACGCCAACGTTGCGACTGGCGCACGCCGCGGTGAACTGCGGGTCAGCGAGAAGAAGTGCGGGCAGCGGTTCCGGCGTGGACACGGGGCCTCCCGGGTCGGTGATTGGCACGAGCGTACCGGCGTAGTGGGCTCCACCGTGGGTACTCACGGTGGCCCTGGTGACGTCGTCGCTGCGTGCCGATGCTGTGCCCGTGATGTCCGATCAGCCCACACCGACAAACGATCAGCTGCACGAGCGTGCGTGCATCCACTGCGGCGCCGAGCGCGGCGAGTTGGTCCCGGCTGGTCACGTGCACACCCCGACCGGCCCCGGCTGTGCGCCGCTTGGCTGGGCCGTGGTCGCCCACCCCGACTGTCTGTCCCTGCTGGAGGATCGATGACCGACGACGGAGCCCCTGCAACAGCCGCATCGCCGGCCCGGTCCGGCAGTGCGGGCGAGCTGACGGTCGCTCTCGACGGCCACCTCGCCCCGGTGACGCTGCCGGTCGAGGCCGCGATTGCGCGGCTCTGGCAGACCGCGCGCGGACTGGCGATCCGACCGGAACACGCGGCTGTGCTGCGGAACCTCCTGACCCACGGCAGCGGGTCGATCGAGTTCCACCTGTCCCAGACCGGCCGGCTGGAGCTCGAGGCCGAGCTCGTGACCGGTAGTACGGTCCTGGTGCGGGCGTGGCGCGGAGAGTGGCAGACGCGGGCCCAGCATGTTGCCGTCCGGTACGTGCCCGAGGCGGCTCCCAACACCGACCCGAACAGCAAGCTCGAACGAGTCTGGGTCATGCGTGACCAGGAGACAGGCGGCCTGGTGACCCAGGGCGCCGGCGTCATGCTGCACGGGTCCGAGGAGAGCGCGCGGAAGTGGCTCGGCCGCCAGGTGACCCTCGCCGGGTACGCCGGGTACAAGCTGCCGGAGACGACGGGAGCGGAGCGGTGAGCCATGCGGGCGGCGAGTCGGCCGTCGAGGGTCCGGTAGAGCTGGGCCGATGCCGGTTCTGCGGTGCGTGGGTGCGGGGACGGTTCATCGCTGACCTGACGCCGCACATTGCTCTGGTCGAGCACTGCCCGCCGCCGGACGAGGAAGACGACGAAGGCGATCCCGGTGAGCGCTGATCGAGTGTGATCGCTTCCTGCGGCGGCGACACCCTGTCCTCGGCGATGATGCACCCCCGTCCCGTCGATAGGAGGACCGACCCGCTGGGGACTTGCCGAACCGCAGGCCTGTTCCTGATCTGGGTGCGGCGTGCTCCGCCCTCGATGAGTGGTCACTGAAGAAGGCCTCGTCCGGGCGAGCCCGGACGAGGCCGGGGCGGGTGCCGTTCAGCGGGAGGTGGGGATGACGAATCCTCGTGTCGGACCGGACGTCCGGGGCGCACCTGTGGTGGCGGCCAGGGCTTCGTCGGTGATGTCCCGCCGACTCGTGGGGTCGGCGCTGTCGAACACCCGCCATTCCCCATCCGGGTTGTCCGGGTCCGCGGGGGCGGCGACCCCTCGACGACCCTGGCGGCGGAGTGCGCTCGCCAGCCGCTCGGCCTCGTCCTCGTTCATGCGTCCCGTCCTCTCCGTCGTCCGGTGGGTCTCAGGCTAACTTCCCTCGCCGCCGCCGCCGTTGCAGTACGACACACATCCGCCCGGCAGCGGGTGCGCCGCGGCCGACTGCTGATGGGGTGTCGGGGGCGGCCTCTAGGGTGTCGGGCATGTCGAACGCTGTGAGCCCGCCCGATCTCCCGGGTGCCCGGACGATCCTGGAGGAGACGGACTGGCAGGGCCTGGAGGACCTCCACGACGCCGATGGCCTGCAGGCCGCCCTACGTGGGCTGCTCGATCCGGACCCGGCCGTCCAGGCGGCGGCGCTCGCAGGAGTCGGGGCCGCCTACGACTGCAACGGGGCGGTGCTGCCCGCGACGGTACCCACCGCCCGGTACCTCGCCGCGATCCTCCCCGCCCCCGGCACCGCCGTCGTTCTCGACCTGCCCGGGTACGAAGGTTCCCGTCGTTGGCGCAGCCTGCGTGCGGAACTCCTGGCGCTGCTGGGGGAGTACTTCTTCACCGCCTACGGATTCTGGGCGGTGGGCGACCTGGAGGGGGAACTGCGGGAGCTGAGCCCGCAGGTGTATCCGGCTGTCGCCGGGTTCCTCCAGGACGGGGACCACACCGTCCGCGACGCCGCCGCCTGCGCGGCCTTCAGCCTGGCCGGGCATCCCGCACTGGCACACCGGCGCCCCGAACTCGCGGCCCACGCACGCCGCCTGCTGACCGGGAGCACCGACCCCTACCAGCGGGAACGCGCGCTCGACGCGCTCCTCGCCTGGGGCCACGACGTCACGGGCCTCGCCACCGAGGACGATCTCGAAGCGCGTCGTGCCCGTGAGGCCGAGCCGCCCTTCTGAGCACGCGGGACCCCTCAGGAACGGCGGCGGGGGCGGCCGAGGAGGGTCAGGGTCTCGGTGAGGCGGTCGCGGGCCCAGTGGTACTGGGCGGGGTCGGTGTGGCCGCGGTAGACGGTCTCGATCACCATGACCAGGGCCAGGTGCAGGCAGTACAGGCGGCGGCGTACGGTCTCGGTGGCGGTCAGCGGAGGGTGTCCGTAGCCGCGCATGAAGTGGGTGGGGTCGCCGAAGGCGTCGGCGAGTTGGGTGCCGGCGAAGCCCACCTCGGCGAGCGGGTCACCGAAGAAGGCGCGCTCGTGGTCGATGACGCACGCGATCGCCCCGTCGCGGACCAGGACGTTGCCGTCCCACAGGTCCCAGCCCACCAGCCGTGGCTGCGTCACCTCGTCCAGGCTCGCGGCGTGCTCGGCGACCACCGCGCGCACGGTGTCGTAGTCCCGGCCCAGGTCGACCCGGCGGCGCTCGCCGTCGCCGAGGACGTCCTCGACCATGCCGGTGAACACCCGCCGCCAGGAGGCGTCCCCGGGCCCGGCCAGCGGCCCGAACGCCGGCCCGCGGACGGCGTTGATCCGGCGGTTGGCGGCGCCCACCTGCTGCTTGTAGCCGCCCAGTTCGCGGGCCGACAGGCCGGGGCCGAGGACGTCGAGGTTGTCGCCGTCGACGAACGGCATGAAGAACCAGTGCGCGTCGCACAGTTCGCCGCTGCGGTCCACGAAGTCGACGCGGGGGACCGGTACGTCCGTGTGCCGGGCGATCAGGTCCAGCGCCGCCAGTTCGGTCTCCATCGCGCCGCGTTCGTACGTCATGACCTCCACCCCGGGCGGTGGCGCGATCTTCAGCACGCTCTCACGGCCGTCGCGCAGCCGTACGCGGTAGGCGACGTTGAACCAGCCGTGGCCGAGCTCGCCGACCCACCCCCCGGCCGCGCCCTCGGGCACCTGGCCGCGGCCGTACGCCCGCTCGACCATCGCCCGCAGGACCTCCGGGGGCTGCCGGTTCTTGGTGATGCTCTCCAACGCCCGCCCCTCACCGCGAAACCCGGGCCGGGCCCGGGAGGTCCGGCCATTATGGCGACCGCCGAACACGTCGCCGCACGCGCCCCGGGGGCCGACGGCGACGGTGCCGTCGGCCCCCGGGGGCCGGGTCAGGGGAGCGGGCCCGTCAGCCGCAGCAGGGCTTGCACTCCTTCACCTGGACGTTGTCGATGACCGGCCCGTACGCCCCGGCGACGGTGCTGGTGAAGGTCAGGGTGGTGGAGGTGCCCTGGGCGACGAAGGTGAACTGGCGTCCCACGTAGCCCATGGCGGCGCGGGTCCTGCCGGTGATGTCGAAGGTGAAGTCCTGGAAGCTCTGGCCGTCGATCAGCGCCCGCCCGGTGCGCAGGGCGACCCCGCCGTCCGGGTTGCCGGCCAGCGCGTAGGTGACGGAGTAGGTGGTGCCCGGGACGGTGGTGAACCGCTGGGCGACGGTGCCGCTGTTGGAGCCGTTGAGGTCCAGCGACTGGTCGCCCTCGGCGGCCTGCCAGAAGCCGGCGCCGATCAGGTCGACGCTGCCGCCCGTGACGCTCCACGGGCCGATGCTCTGACCGGCGGCCAGATCGGTGAAGGCGTTCGCCGGGGCCTTGGGCGTCTCGAAACTGCCGTCGTCGAAGTGGCTGAGGGCGCGGTTGCCGCCGGCGGCCTGGGCCGGGGCGGCCAGGGCGGTGGCACCGGCGACGAACAGGGCGGCGACGGCGGTACGGGTACGTGAGAACGACACGGATGGCCCTCCAGGGCTGGGGGATCGGGACCGGCCGATGATCGGCCGTGCACAGAGCGTCGACGGTCGTGATGATCCCTGCCAAGGCCGGACGGACGGCGCCCGGTGGCGTACGGCGCTCGCGCGCCCGCTCTCACGCGCCGGTTTCGACCGGCCCGCACCCGCCGCACCGGGCCCAGGCGACCATTCCGGACGCCCGGTTCACACCCCACCGCGCCCGGGCGGGCGCCCCCGCCCGGGGAGCGGGACGAGGCACGCACGCCCCGGCCGCGCCACACACTCCGGCCGTGACCGATGCCCGAGCGGACAGGAGGAAGGTCCGACGGTCGGGCCTGATGATGGAATGGCCGTATGACCAGCGACGCCGGCCCCGACCACGACGGCCCCGGCCACGACGACCACGACGACGAACCCCCCGAGCACCGCCGCTACGCCCGCCATCTGGCGGCCCTGGAGAGCGTCGCGGAGGAGGGCGAGGCCGACCTGCTGGCGACGGTCCTGCGCGACGAGTGCGTCTCGATGGCCGAGGCCGCGGTGAACCAGCACCTCGAACGCCGGGCGGCGGAGCAGCTGACCGGCCCCCGCTTCCCCGCCTGGGCCGGGATGATGGCCACGGTCGTCGAGGACCGTGACTTCCTCACCCGCCGCCTGCGCGAGTGGACGCTGCTGCGAGCCGTCGTCCTGGACGAGCCCTGGACGGATGAGGAACTGCTGGCCGCGTCCGACTGGTTCCAGCGCACGGCCGTCGCCGTTCAGCCCGTGACCCCCCGCGCCCTCGGCCTGCTGGCCGAGCACGGACGCACCCGCCGGGTCCGCAACGCGGCGGGCCTGCGGATCCCCCGGCCCGCATCGACGACCGGGGCCGACCCGACCCGCAGGCCCTGACGGCACCCCCGCAGAAACGCCCGCCCGCCCGGTCACGTCCTGCCGGCCGGCGTCACGCGACCAGGCGCAGCCAGGCCTCCGCGAGTGCGGCGTGACCGGCCGGGGTCGGGTGCACACCGTCCGCGGCCCAGTGCTCGGGTGCGCTCGTCGCGGCGAGGGCGGCGAACATGCCGTCGGCGGTGAGCAGTTGGGCGCCGTACCGGCGGGCGAGCCTGCGGACGGCCTGGATCTTCGGGTCCAGGTCGGTGCGCCAGGCGTGACGTTCCCGCTCGCCGATGGGCGCGGCGCCGGTACCGGCCTCGAGGACGCCGTGGATCGGCAGCAGGAACGGCTCGATGAGGATCAGCTGCGTGCCCGCCTCGGCGAGGGGCGCGAGCAGCCGGTCGTAGTCCGCCTCGAACCGCTCCGCGGGGATCACGTACCCCGCCGGGTCGAAGGTGTGCCAGCCCATGTCGTTGACGCCGACGAGGATCGACACCACGTCCGGGCGCGCGTCGAGCACGTCGGTGCGCCAACGGGCTTGCAGGTCCATCACCTTGGCGCCCGCGTTCGCGGTGTTCAGCCAGGTCACGGGCCGGTCAGGGTACCGGCGTCCCCACTCGCCCGCGACGCGCAGCGGGTAGCCGGACCCGAGGCCGTCCTCGCTCTCGCGCCGTGAGCAGTCGGTGATCGAGTCGCCGGTGAACATCACGGTGCTCCCCGGCCGGATGGTGATCGTCATGCACGTCCCCTCGGACTCGGTTGGGAAGGTGGGCCCTTCGAGGGTGCCAGGTGTCGGGCTGACGGCCTGGTCCTGGCACGCTGCCCGCGGCAACCCGGTACGGGGTCCCGCGTCAGGGCAGCCGGGTGAGCTTGCGGCGGCCCGCGCGGCGGCGCAGCTTCGGCACCCGCTGCTGCGCGTCGTCGGCGAGGTGCCGTTGGCGTTCGTGGAGGAGGCCGTAGGCGAAGGCGTGCCGCCGGCTGCCGGTGTCCTCGCCGCCGAGGGTGAGCAGTTCGCGCCGGATCACCACGCTGTCCTGGTGGTCGCCCAGGACCTTGTGCAGCTTCTTCATCCGGGTGCCGAACTTCGCCGCCCGCTTGCGGGAGCGCCGGGGGATCTGCGACCGTGCCTGGTCGGCGGTGTACCGGGCGCGCTTGGCGGCCTTGCGGGCGCTGTGCAGTGCCTCGTCGCGCCGCGGGCCCGGTTCGGTGCGCAGGGCGTGGTCGAGGCGTTTCACGGTCCGGCGTTGCTCGCGCCGCAGGACGCCGGCCAGGTACGGGCGTGCCGTGCGCCCGGCCCGTCGGCGTAGGGGCGGGTCGGCGGCGAAGGCGTCGAGGCTGTCGAGGAGGGCGAAGTAGCGGGCGTCGTCGAGTCGGGCGAGTGCCTGTTGCCAGGCCTGCCGGTAGCCCTGGGCGTAGCGTGCGGTGAGGTGGCCGCGCAGGGAGCGGCGCATCCGGGCGGGGACGGCGTCCAGTTGGCCGACCAGTTCCTCGCCGAGCACCTCCTGGTCGCGGGCCTTGCCCAGCAGTTTCCCGAGCCGGCGCAGTTCCGCGGCCAGTGCCTCGGCGCGCTCGCGGTCGAAGATCCGCCGGTGGGCCTTGAGCAGGCTGCGCAGCCGGCGGGCGGTGACCCGCATCCGGTGGACGGAGTCCTCCTCGCCGCGGCGTACGGCCCCGTCGAGGTCGAGGAGCGTCGCGAGCCGGTCCCGGAAGCCGTCCATGACGAGGGCGCCGGCCGTCCCCGCCGCCGGGGCGCGCGCCTTCGATGCCGGGCCGCCCGACCGGTCCGGGCCGGTTTCGGGGACGCGGTCCTCGCCGAGCGCCCGGGAGAGCTTCGAGG
Source organism: Kitasatospora sp. NPDC004240 (assembly GCF_053603215.1). Lineage (NCBI taxonomy): Bacteria > Bacillati > Actinomycetota > Actinomycetes > Kitasatosporales > Streptomycetaceae > Kitasatospora > Kitasatospora sp. NPDC004240. Next base: position 25,857 of record NZ_JBSGFD010000103.1, read on the forward strand.
GCCAGGACGAGCGCACCAGCCCCGCCTCGGTGAACACGGCCTCGACCCGGTCCAGGAGGGCCGGCGTGCCCTGCTCCAGCTCCACCTCGAACTCGGTCCACCCGCGGATCTCCGTCCCGCTCCCGTCCACCGGGCGGTCCCGCTTCACCGGCCCGCCCCGCTTTGCCGGGCGGGCTCCGTCGAGGCGTCCCGCGTCCAGGACCTGCGCCGCGACCCGGTCCTCGGTGATCTGCGCGAGCGTCTCGCCCCGCTCGTCGCGCAGCAGCCGGCGGGCGCGGTGGGTCCGCAGGTGTGCCACCGGCGTGAGCGCGGCGCCGCGGGTGAAGGCCGCGACGCGTACGGCGAGCTCGTCGGGGACGTCGTGCGGACCGCCGGCGGCCAGCGGCAGCCGGACCTCCCCGCGCACGTCCTCGGCCTGCGGCAGCTTGAGGTGCCAGCCGGCGTCGCCGCCGCCGGTGCGCCGGCGCAGGGTGATCCGGCGCCGCAGCAGGCGCAGGTCCTGCGTGTCGTAGTAGACGGCGTCGAGGTCCTGGGGTTCGGCCCTCGGCGCGGCCGCGACGCCCCGCACCCGGTCGAGCCGCTTCGGCAGCGCGTCGCCGTCGTACTTCCGCTCCGTCTCCACGTGTTCCGTGCCCATACCCGGGCGCTTGCCCGAAACGGCCGCACCCATGTGCGGCCGGGGGCACCGGGCGGGATCGATGGGTCGAGGGGCCACCGGTCCACGGACCCGCGACCCGCTTCGCCCGGAAGCGGGCCGTCCGGGGCGCGGCGGGGACGCCCGGGCCGGGTCCGCCGACCTCGCCCGGGGACGGCCGGTGGGCCCGGACACCCTGGTGCCCGGCCGGTCGGCCGGCAAGGGCCGGCCCGCGGCCATCCGTACGGCACGGGGCCTCCCGACCGGCTGAGACCCGTCCGGCCGCCCCGTACGCCCCTGGCGGGACCGAGGGCGGGCCGGCCGGGCCGTCCGGCCGCCTACCCGACCACCTGGACCTTGTCGGCCTGCATCCCCTTCTGGCCCTGCACGGCCTCGAAGGTGACCTTCTGGCCCTCCACGAGGGACTTGAAGCCACCGCCCTCGATCGCCCGGAAGTGGACGAAGAGGTCGGGTCCGGACTCCGGCGTGATGAAGCCGTAGCCCTTCTCGTCGTTGAACCACTTCACGGTGCCGTTCTGGCGTTCGGCCACGGGGTGCCCCCTTGAGAGCAGTCGGTCGTCGTCGGCTCCGGTGCGAGCCGAGCCGATCATGGCACGCGTGAGCCTACGGTGACGGATTGGCGGCGGAGAGTCAGCGCGACGGCACCCTGGCGGACCACTCACGGGACCGCTACCCGCCCGCGCGCCGTTCCCGCCGGTCCCGCCGTTCTTGTCGCGCCCGGCGCCCCGGCGGTCAGGCCCCTACCGCGACAGGTCCCCGGCCGGTGCCCGCAGGAGGGCCAGGCGCTCGGCGGACGGGCTGCCGGGGGCGGCCTGGTACACCACGAGCTGCTGCTCGGGGGCACTGTTGAGGGTGAGCGTCTCGTAGGCCAGCTCCAGCTCACCGGCCTCCGGGTGGCGCAGCAGCTTGGCGCCGGCGGACTTGCCCCGCACGTCGTGGCGCGCCCACAGAACGCGGAACTCATCGCTGTGGAGGGAGAGTTCACCGACGAGCGCGACCAGCCGCGCCTCGTGACGGTCCCGTCCGGCGGCGCTGCGCAGCGCGGCGACCGCGGCACGCGCCGCCTCCTCCCAGTCCCGGTGGAAACGGCGGGCGGCCGGGTCCAGGAAGGTCATCCGCACCAGGTTGTCCACCCGGGCGAACCCCGCGTACAGGGCGGCGGCCCGCGCGTTGAGCGCCAGCACGTCCAGGGACCGGCCGGTGACGAGCGCGGGCGCGGGCAGCGCCTCCATCAGCTGCCGCAGGGCCGGCGCGACCCGTTCGGGCGAGTGCCGCGGGCGCCGTACGGGCGGCGCGGCGAGGTTGGCCAGGTGATCGGTGCCGTCCTCGTCCAGCCGTAGGACGCGGGCGACGGAGAGCAGCAGCTGCCGGGAGGGACTGCGTTCACGGCCCTGCTCCAGACGGGTGTAGTAGTCGGTGCTGACCCCGGCGAGCCGGGCGACCTCCTCCCGGCGCAGGCCCGGCACCCGCCGCCGTCCGCAGACGGCCACACCCGCCCGCTCCGGGGTCAGCTGGGCGCGGCGGGCGCGCAGGTACTCCCCGAGCGGGTTGTCACGCCGCGAGGACCGTTCCGAGTTCATGGTCCGAGGCTACGGCGGCCCGCGCACCGGCAGAACCCCCGAGCCGGGGTGCGCCACACCCCGCCGGCCGTCCCACCCCCGGTGGGCCGCACCCACGGTGAACCGCGGCCTGGAGCCCCCTCCCGCCGCCTGCCACGGTGGAACCCCCGGGCCGGCCCCGCCGCCCGAACCCCCCGGCACGAACACCCCCAACGCCCCCAACATCCCCTCCACGGAACGGACTTCCATGCACCCCCGTCACCGGCCGACCGACACCCCCCGCCCCGCCCTCCTCGACCGGCTGCGCCGAACCGCCGCCGACCCGCGGCGCCGCATCCTGTTCACCGGCGCCACGATCCTCACCATGGACCCGGACCTCGGCACCCTGGACACCGGCGACCTCCTGGTCACCGGCACCACGATCACGGCCGTCGGCCCCGACCTGCGGGCCGCCGGCGCCACGGAGAACACCATCGTGATCGACGCGGCCGGCACCCTCCTCACCCCGGGCTTCGTGGACACCCACCGACACGCCTGGCAGGCCCAACTGCGCCGCACCATCCCGGACGTCGACGACCTGGCCGGCTACCTGTCGACCACCCTGGCCCGCTGCGCCCCGGCCTACCGGCCCGAGGACATGTACACGGGCACGCGCCTGGCCGCCCTCGGCGCCCTCGACGCGGGCATCACCACGATGCTGGACTTCTCCCACAACTCCCGCAGCGCGGCGCACTCCGACGCCGCCGTGCAGGCGCTGACCGACACCGGCATCCGCGGCGTCCACGCCGCGATGGCCCCGCACTTCGGCGCCTGGGACCGGCAGTGGCCGGCCGACCTCGCCCGGCTGCGCGAGCGCTTCGGCCACGGCCTGCTCACCGTCCGCCTCGCCGCCCTGGCCACCGACGAGATCGCCGGCCCCGACCTCGCCTTCGGCCCCGAACTCGCGCGCGTCGCCGACGAACTGGGCCTCGGCGTGAGCGTGGACGCGGTGTTCGGCGCCGCCTCCTCACGGGCGATCCTCGACTGGGAACGGGCCGGACTGCTGGACGAGCGGGTGACGCTGATCCACGCCACCGGACTGAGCCGGGACGCCTGGCGGGCGATCGCCGCGAGCGGCGCCACCGTCTCGCTCGCCCCCACCTCCGAACCGCAGATCGGCCTGGAGGACGCCGTCCCCGCCATCGACGAGGCACTGGCCGTGGGCGTGCGGCCCGGGCTGAGCATCGACGTCGAAGTCACCCTGGCCGGCGACATGTTCACCCAGATGCGGACGCTGCTCGCCATCCAGCGGATGCGGGCCGTGAACGCCGCCCACCGCTCGGGCGCCACCGGGCCGGTGACGGGCCGGATCGGCACGCGCGACGTGCTCGACCTCGCCACCCTCCAGGGCGCGCGGACCTGCGGCCTCGACCACCTCACCGGCTCCCTCACGCCCGGCAAACAGGCCGACCTGCTGCTGCTCACCGCGGACGAGGTCAACAACCTGCCGCTCAACGACCCGATCGGCACCGCCGTCCTCGGCTGCGACGCCCGCAACGTCGACACCGTCCTGGTGGCCGGGCAGGTCCGCAAGTGGGCCGGCCGCGTCCTGGACGTCGACCTGCCCGCCCTGCGCGCCGAGGCGGCGGCCTCGCGCGACCGCATCCTCCGGGCGGCGGCCGGGTAGCGTTCACTCCTGGTCGATTGCAATGACCGCCCGTCGGCGTTGCGTTGAATTCTGCCCCACTGCAACGATTTCACGACTCTGAGCTGCGGCGATGATGCTTTTTCGCAACGATGCGGTTGTCGAATGTTGGAAAGCAACGTAGCTTTTCCGTTGTCAGAAACACCGGAGCGCAAGCGTAGGAGAAG
>NZ_JBSGFD010000104.1:0-17797 GCF_053603215.1 Kitasatospora sp. NPDC004240
CGTGCCTCGGCCCTGGGCGGCGCGGCGGGCCTCGGCCCGTCCGCCCGCGCGCGGGGGCGGGACCGCGCCGCTGCCGGTGCTCCCAGTGGCGAGCGAGCCGGCCTGATCGTCGTACGGCGACGCGTCACCCCGGGCCGGGTTCTCGTCCCACTGACCTGACATGCGCGTGCACCTTTCACCGGCTCACCGACGGAAGCAGTGCCCCCGCCTTCCGGGCGTACTGCACACAGAGAGACGGCCTCGACCGCCCGCGGGTTGCAGATACGACCGTCACACCGGCCGGCCCGCACCCCGCGGCATTCCCATCCCCCTGTCGAACCCCTGTGGCCACAGGCGGCTCTCTCGGAGCATACAAGCAGCTCATATGAATTCCGCTGTTCCCTGGTCAGCGGCATGACCCGCCCTCACCTGAGGTGACGGGGTGCCGAATTGCCGCGCGGGGAGCGGGGTGGGGCAAGTGATCATCGATCGCCCGACAAGTCAACAAAGCGGGTACAAAGGAACGGGAAATCATCCGCCGGTCGACTGCTGACGGATGACGGACGGCAGCTGGCGGATGACGGATGACGGATGACGGATGGCGAATGACGGACGGCAGCTGACGGATGACGGGTGCCGACTGACGGATGGCAGCCGACGAATGGCGGATGACAACTGACCGCATTCAAATAACAGCTAACAGTTATCAGAGATTGTCAGCCGGCTCTCCCCCGCCCGGCGGCACCGCCCCCCGCAACTGCTCCTCGACCGGGACGGCGCGCCCCCGGGCGAACGCGGCCTCGAAGGCGGCCGCGCCCAGGGCGGGGCGGGAGCGGCGGACGGCCCGGTCCACGTCATGGCGCTCGGCGGGCGGCAGCGGCGAACCGACCGACTCGCGCAGGGCGGCCGCCGCCCCCAGCAGCGAGGCGGCCCGCTCGTGGTCGGACGCGAGGGACCGGACGCCGGCCAGCCCCTCCACCGCCAGGGCCAGGGCGCGCGGGTCCCGGGTCCGCCGGGCGGCGGCGAGGCCGTCCAGGTGGAGCGTCTCGGCCCGCCGGACGTCGCCGCGCTGCTCGGCCGCGTAGCCGAGCTGCGCCAGGATCAGCGCCGTACCGGTGTGCACGTCGTTTCGGCGGTTCCACTCCAGCCAGGGCAGCAGCCGGACCTCGGCGGCGTCCAGTTCGCCGCGCCGCCGCTCCCCCAGGGCCAGCCCGGTGGCGGCGAACTGCTCGGCCGGACGGTGCGAGTGCTCCGCCGCCAGCCGGACGGCCCGCTCGTGGTACTCGGTGGCCCGCGCGTCATCCCCGGTCAGCAGGGCGACCCGGCCCAGCCGGGCGAGCTGGAAGGAGGCGTGCGTCCAGAGCTCCAGCTCCTCCGCACTGCGCGCCCCCTCCCCGTACAGCCGGAACGCCTCCGGATAGTCACCGGCGATCTCGGCCAGCACGCCCAGCTGCTCGGAGGCGTACAACTGGCCCCAGCGGTCGCCGAGTTCGGTGAAGATCGCGGCGCTGCGGCCGGCGTGGCGGCGCAGCGCGTCGAGGTCGCCGTCGTACAGGGCGTGGGTGGCCCGGGTGCTGAGTGCGGCGGCCTCGCCCCAGCGGTCCCCGAGGGCGCGGAACTCCTCGGTCAGGCTGGCGAGTTCACTCCGATCGGCGCCGAAGCCGCAGCGGGCGAAGGCGAGCAGCCAGCGGCCGCGCGGGTCCGCCACCGCGAGGGCGTCGGGCCAGGAGCCGGGCCCGGTCCGGTCCAGGGTGAGGTCGCCGGTGAGCAGCGCCAGGGCGGTGTGCCATACCCGGGCCGTGGCGACCAGCGGCGCGGACGGGCCGTCCGCGCCCCTCGGCCCGCCCTCCGCGGCGGCGAGCGTCCGGCCCAGCGCCTTGACCGCCTCGCCGACCCGTCCGCGCAGGTGCCAGTACCAGGTGAGCGCGGTGACCAGGCGCAGCGCGAGGAGCGGACGGCCGTCGGCCAGGGCGTGATCGAGGGCCGCGCGCAGGTTGAGCGCCTCGCGGTCGAGGCGGCGCAGCCAGTCCCGCTGGTCGGGCCCGTGCAGCTTCGCCGCCGCCCGTTCGGCCAGCTCGGTGTGGTGGGCGGCGTGCCGGTGGCGGGTCGCGCCGGTCTCGGCCGCCTCGTCGAGCCGCTCCAGGCCGTACGCGAGCACCGATTCGAGCATCCGGTAGCGGGGGCCCTCGGCGTCCCCGTCGCCGGTGGTGGTGACGACCACCAGGGAGCGGTCCACCAGCCGGGTCAGCAGGTCGAGGACGTCCTCGGCCGGCAGCGCGTCATCGGCGCAGACCGCCTCGGCGGACTCCAGGGCGAACCCGCCCGAGAACACGGAGAGCCGTCGCAGGACCGCCCGTTCCGGCGGGGGGAGCAGCTCCCAGCTCCAGTCGATCATCGCGCGCAGGGTGCGCTGGCGGCTGGGCGCGTCCCGGTGGGCCTGGTTGAGCAGGCGGAAGCGGTCGTGCAGCCGCTGCGCCAGGGCGTGCACCCCGAGGGTGCGGACCCGGGTGGCGGCCAGTTCCAGGGCCAGCGGGATACCGTCGAGGCGGCGGCAGACCAGCGCGACGGCGTCCCGGTTCTCTGCGCCGAGGGCGAAGCCGGGCGCGGCCGCGGCGGCGCGGGCGGCGAACAGTTCCATCGCCGCCGCCTCCTCCAGCGGCGCGACGGCGTGGAGCACCTCGCCGGCCACGGCCAGCGGTTCCTGGCTGGTGACCAGCACCCGCAGTCCGGCAGCCCGGCGCAGCAGGCGGGACACCAGGGCGGCGACCGGGCCGACGAGGTGCTCGCAGTTGTCGAGCACCAGCAGGGTGCGCCGGGCCGCGAGCACCTCGGCGAGCCGCTGCTCGACGACGTCCCCGCCGTCGGTCCCCTCGTCGGCGCTCTCGGGCGCGTTCTCGTCGGCGTTCTCGGGCGGGCCGTACGGGCCCTCGCCGTTCTCGTCGCGGACGCCGAGCGCGGCGGCCACCGTCTCGGCCACCGTGCCGCGCGCACCGGCGAGTTCGACCAGCCGCACGCCGTCCGGGAAGGCGTCGGCGGGGTCCGTGGCGGGCCCGGTGCGGCCCGTGGCGGGCCCTTCCAGCCGGGCGGCCGCGGCGAGGGCCAGCCGGGTCTTGCCGACCCCGCCCGGGCCGGTGAGGGTCACCAGCCGGTCCGTGCCCAGCAGGGCGCAGACCCGGGCGACCTCCTCGTCCCGGCCGATCAGCGGCGTCGCCGGCACCGGCAGCCCGCCGCGCGGCCTCGCGGCGGGTACGGACCTCCGGGTGGCCGCCGGGGCCTGCAGAAATGCTGGGGCCACCGGGGCCGCCGGGAGATCGAGCTCCGGGTCCTGGCGCAGGATCGCCCCGTGGAGCGCGGCCAGTTCGGCCCCCGGGTCGATGCCCAGCTCCTGCGCGAACCACCGTTCCAGCTCCCGGTACGCCGCGAGCGCCTCGCTCTGCCGCCCGGCCCGGTACAGCGCGCGCAGCTGGGCGGCCCGCAGCCGCTCGCGCATCGGGTGCTCCGCCACCAGCGGCGCCAACTCGTCGGCCAGCCGGGAGTGTTCCCCGAATTCCAGGCGCAGCTCGGCGAGCTCCTCCAGCGCGGTGAGCCGCTCCTCCTCCAGCCGGCCGATCGCCGCCCGGGTGAACCCGGCGTCCCGGAAGTCCGCGTACGCCGGACCCCGCCAGAGCGCCAGCCCGTCCGACAGCAGCGCCGCCCGTACCCGCGGCTCGCCCGTGAGCCGTGCCCGGGCGGTCAGTTCGGCGAACCGTCCGGCATCGACGTCCCCGTCCGGCACCCGCAGCACGTACCCCGCCGGGCCGTACGCGACCAGCGCGCGGGCGCCGTCCTCGGCCCTCTCCAGGGCGCGGCGCAGCTGGGAGACCTTGGTCTGCAGGGTGTTCCCGGGGTTGCCGGGCGGAGAGTCGCCCCACAGGTCGTCGATCAGCCGGTCGACCGGCACCGGACGGCCGTGGTGCACGAGCAGGTCGGCGAGCAGCGCCCGGACCTTCGCCTCCGGGACCGGGACGGGAGCGCCGTCCGCCGTCCGTACGGTCACCGGGCCCAGCACCTCGAAACGCATGCCGCCACGCTAACGGGTCGTCGGAACCGGTTCGTGGGTGGGCGGTGCGTACACACCTGCGCGTGTGCACCTGGCCGTCCGCACCTGCCCGGCCGTCGTACACACCTGCCCGGCCGCCCGGACGCACCAGGCCGTCCCGCACCCACCTGGCCGCCATACGCGCCCGGCCGTCGTGCACGGACCCGTGCGCGGCCCCGTGCGCGGACCGTCGGCGGACCGTGCGCGGCCACGGGCACCGTGTTCCCCGTGACCGGCGCCGACCCCCACGGATCGGCGAACGCCCTTCCCACTCCTCCGGAGGTCCCGATGACCGTCTCCCGCGAGATCCACCTCGCCGCCCGCCCCGTCGGCGAGCCGACCGCCGCCGACTTCGCGCTCGTCACCACCGAGGTGCCGGAGCCCGGCGAGGGCCAGATCCTGGTCCGCAACTCCTGGATGTCGGTGGACCCGTACATGCGCGGCCGGATGGACGACGTCCCGTCCTACCTACCGCCCTTCGCCCTCGGCGCGGCCCTGGAGGGCGGCGCGCTGGGCGTCGTGGTCGCCTCCCGGGCGGCCGGCATACCCGTGGGCGCGACCGTCTCGCACTTCCTGGGCTGGCGCGAGTACGCCGTGCTGGACGCCGCCGCGGCCACCGTCGTCGACACCGACACCGACACCGACACCACCGCCGCCGCCCCGGCTCAGGCCCACCTCGGGGCCCTCGGCCTGACCGGCCTGAGCGCCTACACCGCGCTCACCCGGACCGCGCCGGTGCGCGAGGGCGACGTCGTGTTCGTCTCCGCCGCGGCCGGCGCCGTCGGCAGCGTGGCCGGCCAGCTGGCCCGGCAGCTGGGCGCCTCCCGGGTGATCGGTTCGGCGGGCGGTCCGGCCAAGACCGCCCTGCTGCTCGACCGCTTCGGCTTCGACGCGGCGATCGACCACCGCCAGGGCCGGATCGCCGAACAGCTCGCCGTGGCCGCCCCCGACGGCGTCGACGTCTACCTCGACGCGGTGGGCGGCGACCACCTGCACGCCGCGCTCGGGGCGATGCGCCAGGGCGGGCGGATCGCCATGGTCGGCGCGATCAGCGGCTACAACGCCACCACGCCGGTGCCCGGCCCGGACAACCTGTTCGCCGCCGCGTCCCGCGAGGTCACCCTGCGGGGCATGCTGGTCACCAACCACTTCGACCTCTTCCCGGAGTGGGTCGCCAAGGCCGCCGGCTGGCTGGCCGACGGCAGCCTGCGCACCGAGGAGACCGTCGTCGACGGCATCGAGCGGGCCCCCGAGGCCCTGCTCGGCGTGCTCCGCGGGGCCAACACCGGCAAGATGCTGGTCCGGCTGGAGACGAACTGATGCCGGCCGCCCCCACGAGCACCGGTACGGGCACCCGGCGCACCCTGCTCGTCGTCGCCCACCCCCGCCCCGACTCGCTCACCGCCCAGCTCGCCGACCGCGCCCGGAAGCGCCTGCTGGCCGCCGGCCACGAGGTCGACCTGCTCGACCTGCACGCCGAGGGCTTCGACCCCCGGATGACCCCGGAGGACGAACCGGACTGGGCGGACCCCGACAAGCGCTACTCCCCGCTGGTCCACGCCCACCTGCGCCGCATCGAGGCGGCCGACACCATCGTGGTGGTCTTCCCGCTCTGGTGGTTCGGGCTGCCCGCCATCCTCAAGGGCTGGATCGACCGGGTCTGGAACAACGGCCTCACCTACGGCCGCAGCCCCGCCCCGCTGCACGGCAGGCGGATGCTCTGGATCGCCCTCGCCGCCTACCAGGCCGAGAGCTTCACCGGCCAGGGCTGGCGCGAGCCGGTCACCCGCATCCTGCGCGAGGGCATCTCCGTCTACTGCGGCATCGAGGACGCCACCGTCCACTTCGTCCACGACACCCTGGAAGCCGGCGCCGCCGCCCTCGAAGCCGCCGACCCCGCCGTCGACGCCCTCACCCGGCCCACCCGCTGAACCACCACGCCCGTCGGCGGGGCACCACGGGGGTGCGCCCCGCCGGCCCACCAGGTGAGCCGGCCCGGCCCGGGAAAGGGCCGCGAACACGACGGTGAACACGACGGTGAACACGACGGTGAACACGACGGTGCCCCGGTCGAACCTACCGACCGGGGCACCGTCACCACGAGTGGGCCGCCAGGGGCTCGAACCCTGAACCTACGGATTAAAAGTCCGCAGCTCTGCCAATTGAGCTAGCGGCCCACGGCCCGTTCCGTGCGGGACGGGCCACCGCGATCCTACCCGGTGGGGCCCACGCCTCCGCCAGTGGATTGCGCAGGCGCGCCGGGTCACCGGACGGCGGACGGCGGGGCGGCGTCCGCCGCCCCGGCCTCCACCCAGTGGGCGGCGCGGACGCGGCGCAGCCACGCGTCGGCGGGGCGCTCGTCCGGGGTGTCGGGGAGCACGCCGGGCCGGGTGAAGCGGTCGGCGGCGTCGGCGAGCAGGCGTTCGGCCTCCTCGGGGCGGTCGGCGTACCGCTCGCCGAGTTCGCGCACCCGCTCGGGCTCGGCCAGGCGGACGGTGTTCTCGCCCGTCTCGTGCAGCCCCACGCCCTGCTCCACCAGGCGGACCAGGTGCCGGGCGTGCTTGGCCGCCCGGGCGCGGGCCTGCGGGTCGGCGGTGTCGCGGGTCAGCAGCTTCCTGAACTGCTGCGTCGCGTAGCCGAGATAGGCGTTGCGCACGGCCCGGGCGCTCAGGAACGAGCCGCGTATCGCGATCAGCTCCTCGCCGAGCGGTGTGCGCACCTCGTACAGGTCGGCCGGCAGCCACACCAGTTCGGAGGCGGTCGGGTTGCAACTCAGTGCCAGGCGGCACCACTTGGCCGCCTCGTGCAGGGTGCGGTCGGGCGCGGTGGTGACGTGCGACTCGCTCGGCCGGTGCAGGCCGTGGAACTCCGCGGTCGGCGCCGCGAACAGGCCGAGCCGGTCGATGTCGGAGCCCGCGTGGGCGAGCCCGTACGCGGTCGAGCCGACGATGCCGGACAGCAGCACGGCACCGGGTACGACGGACATGACGGGGCTCCCCTCGGTCGGGCGGTACGGACCCGGTGGCCGGTACGGACCCGGTGGCCGGTACGGACCCGGCGGACCGGGCGGGCATACGGGTCCGCGGGCCCACGGGCGGGCGCACGGGTGTGCGATCCCCAGGAGTCTGCCCGGCCGGGGCCGCGTCGGGCGAACGGATTTCCCGCCCCCGCGCCGATACTGGCCCCATGGCGACGAGCGCGGACAGCGAGACCCCCGCCCCCACCGCGGAGAAGCTGCGGGCCTGGTGGAGCCACCGGCAGTGGCTGGACGGCGGCCACGAGGGCGCGTCCGCCGCCGAAGTGCTGGCCGCCACCGGCTGGGCACGCTCGGTGGGCGGCGCGGCCCCGTACCTCGGCCTGTTCGCCCGGGCCGGGCTGGACCGCGCCGCGGTGGACGAGGCGGTGGCCCGCCTGGAGGTGCACGAGCTGCCGGCCGCGCGCGGCTGCACGTACGTCCTGCCGGCCGCCGACTACGCGCTCGGTCTGGCCGCCGGGGCGGGCGCACCGGCCGGCGACCTGGCCTCCGCCGAGAAGCACCTCGGCGTCACCCGGGACGAGATCGAGAAGCTCTGCCTCGCCATCGACCAAGTCCTGACCCTCGACCGGCCGTTGGACCCCGCCGGGATCAGGGCGGCGGTCGGCGGCGCGGTCCGCACGCTCGGCGAGGCGGGGCGCCGACGCGGGGTGTCGACCACCCTGCCGCTGGCCCTCGGCCTGATGCAGGCGCGCGGCCAGATCCGCCGGGTGCCGGTCAACGGCCGCCTGGACCAGCAGCGTTACGGCTACGTCGGCTGGGACCAGCCGGTCAGCGGCAACGCGGCCGACCTGGCCCGCCGCTACTTCGGCTGGGCCGGGCCGGCCACCCTCAAGCACTTCCGCTGGTTCTCCGGCTTCACCGCCGCCACCGCCCGGCAGTCCGCCGCCGAGGCCGGACTGACCGCGCTGCCCGGCACCGACCTCCTGCTCCTCCCCGAACTCGCCGACGCCTTCGCCTCCTTCACCCCGCCACGCGAACCGCACTACACCCTGCTGGCCGGCATCGACGGCATCCACCTGCTCCACCGCGACCTGCCCCGGCTGCTCGACCCGGCCGACGCCGCCCGCCCGCTGCCCACCACCGGGGCCGCAGCGGGTACGGCGGCCGCGGGCGGCGCGCCGCCGGTCCGCGCCTTCGGCACCGAGGCCGACCCGCAGACCCACGTCATCCTCGACCGCGGCCGGATCGTCGGACTCTGGGAGTACGACCCCGAGCAGCGCGAGATCGTCCACCTGCTGCACGTCCCGCCGGACGCCGCGCTGCGCGAGGCCGTCGACCGGACCGAGGCCTTCGTCCGCGACCGGCTCGGCGACGCCCGCGGCTTCGGCCTCGACTCGCCGAAGAGCCGCTCCCCGAAGATCGCCGCACTGCGGGCGGCGGGCGCCTGGCGTGATCCGAAAGAAAGGACCTGACCGGTTACCGTTCCCCCATGGCACCCGTGACCCCCCGCCCCGAAGTCGTCCTCATCACCGGCGCCGGCCGCGGCATCGGCGCCGCCACCGCCCTGCTGGCCGGCCGACGCGGCTACCGGGTCTGCGTCAACTACCGTGCCGACGAGGCCTCCGCGGCCACCGTGGTCGACGCCGTCCGCGCCGACGGCGGCACCGCGATCGCCGTCCGGGCCGACGTCAGCCGCACCGTCGACGTCGAGCGGCTGTTCGCCACCGTGGACGCCGAACTCGGGCCGCTCACCGCCCTGGTGAACAACGCCGGCACCCTGGAACGCCAGTGCCGCCTGGAGGAGCTGGACGAGGAACGGCTCACCCGGATCTGGGCCGCCAACATCACCGGCCCCTTCCTCTGCGCCGCCCAGGCCGTCCGCCGGATGTCCACCCGCCACGGCGGCCACGGCGGCGCCATCGTCAACGTCTCCTCCGCCGCCTCCCGGCTCGGCTCGCCCAACGAGTACGTCGACTACGCCGCCGCCAAGGGCGCCGTCGACTCGATGACCCGCGGCCTCGCCCTGGAGGTCGCCGCCGAGGGCATCCGGGTCAACGCCGTCCGCCCCGGCCTCATCCACACCGACATCCACGCCCTCGGCGGCGAACCCGGCCGCGTCGACCGGGTCGCCCCCCACCTGCCGATGCGCCGCGGCGGCCGGCCCGAGGAGGTCGCCGAGTCGATCCTCTTCCTGCTCTCCCCCGCCTCCTCCTACACCACCGGCGCCTTCATCGACATCGCCGGCGGCCGCTGACCCCCGCGCCTTCCCCCGCGCTTCCCCGTCGGTTCCCGCCTCCCCCTTCCGTCCTCTCCCGTCCTTCCCCTGTTCTCCCCACGCCCGTACGGTGGAGCCCATGACCGACGTGCCGAGCCGCGCAACCGACCTGCCGTCCGCCTTCCTCGACATCCCCGGGGTGCGCAACTTCCGCGACGCCGGGGGCATCGGCACCCTGCGCCGGGGGGTGCTCTACCGCTCCGGGTCCTTCCACACCCTCACCCCCGAGGGCGCCCAGCGCCTCAAGGACCTCGGCCTGCGCACGGTCATCGACCTGCGCAGCAGCGCCGAGCTCGAACTCTGGCCCGACCTGCGCCACGGCCTCGACCACGAGACCCTCCACCTGCCGACCCTCCCCGCCGACCGGGAGGACGTCGACCGCCCCTGGCCCGAGGACCAGATCAGCCTCTACCCCTTCATGGCCGAGACCGCCGGGCCCTCCATCACCGCCGTCATCCGCCGCCTCGCCGCCCCCGGCGCCCTGCCCGTCGTCGTCCACTGCGCCGTCGGCAAGGACCGCACCGGCCTCACCATCGCCGTCCTGCAGTCCCTCCTCGGCGCCTCCGACGCCGACGTCACCGCCGACTTCCTGCTCTCCAACGCGGGCCTCGGCCTCCTCGACGGCCCCACCCCCTACCTCGACGAGACCGGCACCGAACGCATCTCCCGCCCCATCGCCGCCCCCCTCCTCGCCTCCTCCCTCACCTGGATCCGCACCCACCACGGCTCCCTGGAGGCCTACCTCCACACCCACGGCACCACCGAGGCCGACCTCACCGCCCTCCGCGCCAACCTCTCCACCTGACCACCCCCGACCGCCCCATCGGACCGAGCACCTGTCCCGCTGTCGGAGACAGGTGCTAGAACGATCTCCAAGCGCGTCGAGGGCGACAGGAGATGTCAGTGTCCGACCCGAACGTCCACCGGCCAGGCACCGTCCCGGGTCTCTACGAGAGCGTGGTGACCGACGAGCTCGCCGAGCAGCTCGCCGAACTGGGCGGAACGGGCTGGAACGTCGTCGAGCGCGAGGTGGGCGCCGAGTCCGCGCCGTACGTACTCGCCCGTCACATCGGCGCCCAGGTGCAGCGCACCCTGCAGGAGCTCAAGCCCGAACAGCGCGTCGAGACGGCCAACCGGGTCCTGGCCGCACTGGCGGCCGCGGAGGGCACGGGCTCCGCCGAGGTGGTCCGGCCCGGTCCGCGCGAGTTGATCGCCATCGCCCGGCAGGAGGCTCCCGGCGTCTACCAGGTCCGCCCGCTGACCCCGCTGTCCGAGAGCGCCCTGCTCACCAACGCACCCGAGGAACAGAGCTTCGGCCACGAGCTGCGCGCCGAGCTCGCCACCGCCGACCGCGTCGATCTGCTCTGCGCCTTCGTGAAGTGGCACGGCCTGCGGATCATCGAGCAGCAGCTCCGGGAGCTGAAGGCCCGCGGCGTGCCGCTGCGCGTCATCACCACCACCTACATGGGGGCCACCGAACGCCGGGCCCTCGACCGACTGGTCCGCGAGTTCGGCGCCGAGGTCAAGGTCAACCACGAGCTGCGCACCACCCGCCTGCACGCCAAGGCCTGGCTGTTCCGGCGCGCCACCGGCTTCGACACGGCGTACGTGGGCAGCTCCAACCTCTCCAGGGCCGCCCTGCTCGACGGTCTGGAGTGGAACGTCCGGCTCTCCGGCGTCGCCACCCCCGCCGTCCTGCGGAAGTTCGAGGCCACCTTCGACTCGTACTGGAACAACCCCGCCTTCGAGAGCTACGACCCCGACCGGGACGCCGAGGAACTGGACCGCGCCCTGGCCGAGGCCGGCGGCGGCTGGGCCGCGGACGGCAACCGCACCATCTCCCTCTCCGGCCTGGAGGTCCGGCCGCACCCCCACCAGCGGGACATGCTCGAAAGCCTGCGCGTCGCCCGCGAGGTGCACGGCCACCACCGCAACCTGCTGGTCGCCGCCACCGGGACGGGCAAGACCATCACCGCCGCCTTCGACTACCGGCAGCTCCGCGAGACCCTGGGCGGCGAGCCCACGCTGCTCTTCATCGCGCACCGCCAGGAGATCCTCCAGCAGTCGCTGCGGGCCTACCGCGAGGTCCTGACCGACGCGAACTTCGGCGAACTGATGGTCGCCGGCCGGCGCCCCGAGCAGCGCCGGCACGTCTTCGCGAGCATCCAGTCACTGCACGCGCAGGGTCCGGGAGCGTTTCCGGCCGACCACTTCGACGTCATCGTCATCGACGAGTTCCACCACGCCGAGGCGGCCACCTACCGCGAGGTCATCGACCACTTCGCGCCGCGCGAGCTGCTGGGCCTCACGGCCACCCCGGAACGCGCCGACGGCAAGCGGGTGCAGGACGAGTTCTTCGAGGGGCGGATCGCAGCGGAGCTGCGGCTCTGGCAGGCCCTGGAGCAGGACCTGCTCTGCCCGTTCCACTACTTCGGGGTCCACGACAACACCGACCTCAGCGCGGTCGGCTGGCGCCAGGGCGCCTACGACAACACGGAGCTCACCGCCGTCCTGACCGCCGGCGACACCCAGGCCCGCCAGGTGGTCAGCGCCGTACGGGACAAGGTGAGCGACCCGCTGCGCATGCGCGCCCTGGGGTTCTGCGTCTCCGTGCGCCACGCCGAACACATGGCGCGGGCGTTCAACACGGCGGGCCTGCGGGCGCGCGCGGTCTCGGGTCAGTCCTCGGCCGAGGAGCGCAAGGCCGCCCTCGACGGGCTGGGCGACGGCAGCCTCCAGGTCCTGTTCACCGTCGACCTGTTCAACGAGGGGCTGGACATCCCGGGCATCGACACCCTGCTGCTGCTCCGGCCCACCTCCAGCGCCACGATCTTCCTCCAGCAGCTCGGCCGGGGGCTGCGGCGTTCACCCGGCAAGGCCGTGCTCACCGTGCTGGACTTCATCGGCTACCAGCGCAAGGAGTTCCGCTTCGAGGAGCAGTTCCGGGCGCTGACGGGCCACACCCGCAGCGCCCTCGAACGGAGCCTCACCCAGGACTTCCCGCTGCTGCCCCCCGGCTGCCAGATCGTGCTCGACCGGGTCGCCAAGGACATCGTCCTCGGCAACATCAGGGAACAGCTCAAGGGAAACATCAACACCCTGGCCCAGGAGGTGCGCAGCTACGGCGAGCCCGCACTGGCCACCTACCTCGCCGAGAGCCGGCGGCACGTCCACGAGGTCTACCGCGGCAACAACTCCTGGACCGCCGTCCTGCGCCGGGCCGGGCTGGCCACCTCACCCCAGGTGCCCGGCGAGGAGGCACTGCTGAAGCGGGCCGCCGCCCTGCTGCACGTCGACGACCCCGAGCGGGTGCGGGCGTACACGGCCCTGGTGGCCGAGGACGCGCCCGACTACGAGGAGCTCGACGAGCGCATGCGGTCGTACGCGGCCATGCTGTTCTTCTCCCTCTGGCACAAGGGCGGCGGCCACCGGTCGATCGGGGACGGGCTGCGCACCCTCAAGGCGCACGCCGCGGTGCGCAGCGAACTCCGGCAGGTCTTCGCCCACGGCCTGGCCCACGCCGAACACGCCCCCAAGCCCCTCGGCCCCGGGCTCGGCCCGCTCGCCGAGCAGCCGCTGGCCGTCCACGCGCACTACAACACCCCCGAGCTGCTGGCGGCCCTGCAGTGGGCCGAGCTCGGCCCGGCCGGCAGCAACCACCTGCCCGGGGCCTTCCAGGCCGGTGTCGCCTGGTGCGCGCGGACCCGGACGGACGCGCTGCTCATCACCATCCGCAAGGACGAGAAGGACTTCTCCCAGAACACCCGGTACCGGGACTTCGCCCTCAGTGAGGACCTCTTCCACTGGGAGAGCCAGCACCGCACCTCCGCGGCCTCGGTCACCGGGCGCCGCTACCGCCACCACCGGCAGGAGGGGAGCAATGTGCTGCTCTTCGTCCGACAGGAGAAGGAGAACGAGATCCGCCGACCGTCCCCCTTCATCCTGCTGGGCCCGGCGGAGTACGTCTCCCACGAGGGCGACCGGCCGATGGCCGTCACCTGGCGCCTGCGGGTGCCGCTGCCGTCGGACGTGCAGCACTTCACGGCCGTCACCGCGGGCTGAGGCCGGTCCGGGCCCCCGGGGCCTCAGCGGATTGCGGTGGTGCGGGGGCGGCGGGATTCGTGGGTGAAGGCGGCGGTGAGGAGGGCGACGATGGTGGTGACCTGGGCGAGGGCGGAGACGGTGGTGCCGAGGGGGACGGTGGCGGCGATGAGGGTGGCGGCGGTGAGGCGGGGCAGGTTGGGGGTGAGGGCGAAGGTGCGGCGGATGGCCGTGTTGACCGTGAGGAAGACGGTGACCCCGCCGGCCAGGGCGGCGGCCTGCGCGGTGGTGATCGGCGCGTCCGGGTGGGCGACCGCCGACTTCACCCCGGCGGCGAACAGGAGGACGCCGAGCAGCAGGCCGTAGTGGCCGAGGTTGTAGACGCTCACGGCGAGCCGGTTGCGGTGGTCGGACGGGAGGGCGGCCATGTGGTGCTCGGCGCGGGTGTCGTCGTCGTGGCCGAAGTACGCCCACCAGAGGCCGATGCAGACGGCGAGGCTCAGCACGGCGACGGCGGCCATCGGGGCGGTGAGGTCGGCGGTGCCCGCGCCGACGCCGATGGCGATCACCGACTCGCCGAACGCGATGATCACGACCAGTCCGTGGCGCTCCACGAAGTGGTCCGGGCGGAGCTGGAAGCTGGGCAGGTCGACCAGCCGGGGTATCGCGAACTGCAGGGCGAACGCGGCGGCCCAGAAGCCGAGTTGGGCGCTGCCGGTGAAGTAGCCGCCGGTCACCACCAGGGCGGTGTTCAGCAGGTTGAGCCCGCCCATCCGCAGCACCGGACCGAGGGCGACCCCGGCGACCGCGAACATGCCGGTGTGCACGGCCACCACCAGCAGGTACGCCCAGCCGAAGATCACCCCGCTGCCCTCGAAGGCGTGCGGCACCGAGAGCGAGATCATCAGGAACCCGGCCATGGCGAGCAGCAGCAGGCCGCGGCGGCCGTGGGTGTGCGGCGGCATGGCGTTGGTCAGCCAGATGAAGGCGTCGTACATCCACCAGATCACCGCCAGCATCACCAGCACCTGACCCAGGCCGCCCGGGGTCAGGTGGTGGGCCAGGCTGCCGGTGAGCTGGGTGATGGTGAAGACGAAGACGAGGTCGAGGAATAACTCCAGCGGGGCCACCCGGAGGGCGGTTTCCGTGCTGTCGAGGTCGGTGGTGGCGTCGCCGGCGGCGAGCGTACGGGTCGCGGTCACCCGCGCGAGTATGCGGGACGGGGGCCGGGCCGCGCGGGGGATTTCGCCGACCGGGCAGCGCCGGCCGCCGCGGTGGCGGGCCACCCGGGGCGGCATCGCGGGACACCCGGGGGACGGCGTGTCGGGCGGGGCCCCTATGCTGCGGCGAATGGTTTCCGATCGCATGCCCTCGCAGGGTGGGTCCACGAACCCGTCCGACCGTCAGCAGTCCACCGCCCTCGACCATCTGATCGACGATCTGGAGTCGGCGATGGAGGCGGCCGACGGGGAGAGGTTCGAGGCCGCGTTCCGGGCGCTCGGCGGCGCGTTGGGGCCCGCCGGGCCGGCGGAGTCCGCGGCGGTCGGGCCCCGGCTGGCGGGACTGCTGATGGAGGCGCCGCCGTTCCCGCGCGGGCACCTGGCGATGATGGCCGGGGCCTGCGTGGAACGCGGGGCCGACCCGCTGACCTGTGCCGGGCCGGTGCTGCGCGGGCTGCGGGACGCGCTGGCCGGCGCCCTGGCCTTCGCCGAACGCTGGGAGGCGACCGGCGGCGGCGAGCTGCCCGACCCCGACCGGGACGACCCCGGGCGGGCGCACCAGCGGATCGACGACCCGGAGCAGCCGGACGAGCTGGGCACCCACCGGGCGGTCGCCGGCTGGTGGACGCTGCCGCTGTGGGAGATGGCCGCGCAGGCGGTGTACTCGCACGCCCCCGTCCGCACCTCCGCCCGGGCCGACGGGGTGACCGAGGTGCTGCTGGAACTCGCCGACCGGTTCGCCGCGGTCAGCCACGAGCTCAAGTGCCTCAGCTACTCGGCGAAGGCACTCGACGACGAGCCGCTGCGGGTGCTGCACCGGCCCTCCGGCACCGGCTACCTGCTGCGGATGGACGGCCTGACGGACAACTTCCAGCTGCACACCCTGCTCGCCGACGTGCTGATCGGCGGCGGCCACCTGCCGGGCACCCCGCCGCACCCGGAGATCGCGGCGCTCAGCCGTACCGAGGAGCTGCGTCCGGACCACCGGCCGACCGCCACCGGCGCGTTCAACCTGGTGGCCCCGGACGGCACCTGGATCTGGAACGAGGGCACCCCCAGCGACATCCCGGTGGTCGACGGCGTACGGACCCTGGTGCTCGACGCGCAGCCGTACGAGCGCAGTTGGACGGCCGGGCGGTTCATCCCGCAGATCCCGGGCGATCTGCGGCTGGAGCGGGTGCTCACCCCGCAGGAGGCCGCGGCGGCGCTGGCGACGGCCGCCCCGGCACTCGGCCTCGGGGTGGGCTGACGCGGCATCCGGCGCGGCCGCGTTCGTCCATGGCGGCGGGCCCGGGACGCGACGGTGGCCGGGCCGTGGGCCGACGGAGGGGCAGGCCGGCGGGAGGCGTGACCCCGGCGGGCGGGGCCGGGTTAGGGTCGGGGAAAGTCTGACGAGCCGGCCCCGGGTGGGGTGGCGCACGCGGCGCCGCCACCCCGGGCCGGCCGGAGAAGTGGAGTGGACGATGGCGAAGATCCCGAACGCGCTCCCGGCCGCCGCCCCGGCCGCGCTCACCGCGGCGGGCGGCCTGCTGGGCGGCTACGGCGTGGCCCGCTGGAGCGGGCGGCGCGAGCTGGGCGGTGCCGTCCTCGCCGTGGCGGGGGCCGGGGCCGCCGTCCAGTGGCAGCGGCGCTCGGGCACGGCCACGGCGGCCGCGCTCACCGGGCTGTACGTGGCGGCCTTCGGCGGCTCGCACCCGCTGGCGAAGCGGATCGGCGCCTGGCCGTCCGTCCTCGCGGTGACCGGGGTGGTCGCCGCCGCCTCGGCCGTGGCCACGACGGTCGCCTCCCGCCGGCGCTGAGGGCCGGCCTCCGAGGAGCCCGGGCCCGGTCTCAGCCCCCGGCCGCGGCCGCGGCCGTGCCGAAGCGGGCCTCGAAGGCCGCACGGTTCGCCGAGACGGGCGTGCGGTCCCAGACCGCGAACACCACCCGGTCGAAGGCCGCCCCGTACGCCGCCAGCGCGCCCTCGAAGGCCTCCGCGACCTGCGCCGGGTCGTTGCGGAACACCCCGCAGCCCCACGCCCCGAGCACCAGCTCGCGCACCTCGTGCCGGGCGGCCGCCGCCAGCACCCGCAGGGCCCGCTCGGCCAGCACCTCCCGGACGTCCACCCGCGCCGAACGCCGCTCCAGCTGACCGGCGTTGGGCGCGGGCGAGGTGAGGAAGGTGACCGGGTACGGCTGCTCCAGCAGCTCGCCCCGCGAGTCCCGGATCACCGGGACGTCGGGCGAGACGATCACCCGGTGGCTGTACCGCAGGTCGGTGGAGGCCCGGTGCGCCTCGTAGTAGTCGGGTGCCTCCAGCAGGCAGGTGTACAGCAGCGCGCTGCGGCAGATGTCCTCCTCCTGGGCGCGGGCGCCCCGCAGGTAGCCGCCGCCGGGGTTGCGCGCGGAGGCGAAGTTGAGCACCCCGATCCGCCCGGCCGACCCGGCGCGCTCCCCGGCCGCCACCAGGCGCCCGGCCGCCTGGATGCTCCCCTCCGCGGTCACCTCGACCGAAGCCGGCCCCGGACCCGGACCCGGCGCCCGCTCACGGATCAGCGCGTCCAGCGCCGCCGGCGCGTACGACACCGTCCCGGCGCGGGCGGCCGCCAGCCGCTCCCCCACCTCCACGGACGCTCCCCCGGTGGTCCGGTAGCTCCCCCGCTCGGCGATCTCCTCGTTCACCACGGCCACGTGGTGCAGTCGACTGCTCATGTCCGGACCGTACGGGACCGGCCCGGCGCGGCGCCACCGGTTATTCTCACAACCAGCACAACCGGTGCGGCCGGGGTCCGGGAACGGCGACGGGCCCGCCCCACCGAAGTGGAGCGGGCCCGTGAAGTCCCTACCGGAGCAGGTCAGTTCTTCCAGCGCGGCTTGCGGTCGTCCCGGTTGAAGCCGGAGTTGAAGCCACCCGAGCGGCCGCCGCGGTCGTCGCGGTCCCGGTCACGGTTGAAGCCGCCGGAGGTCTGCGGACGGCCGCCGGAGCGGTGGTCGTCGCGGCGCGAGAACGGACGGCTGTTGCTGCCGCCGCGCTCGTCACGGTCCCGGCCGAAGGACGGACGGTCACCGAAGGAACGGGCACCACGGTCACGGTCGCCGAAGGACGGACGGCCACCACGGTCGTCACGGTCACGGCCGAAGCCACGCTCGCCACGGTCACGGTCACCGAAGGAACGGGCACCACGGTCACGGTCACCGAAGGACGGACGGCCACCACGGTCGTCACGGTCACGGCCGAAGCCACGCTC
>NZ_JBSGFD010000104.1:17897-29532 GCF_053603215.1 Kitasatospora sp. NPDC004240
CGGTCACGGTCACCGAAGGAACGGGCACCACGGTCACGGTCACCGAAGGACGGACGGCCACCACGGTCGTCACGGTCACGGCCGAAGCCACGCTCGCCACGGTCACGGTCACCGCGGTCCCGGTCACGGTCCCGGCCGAAGGCCGGACGCTCGGTGCGCGCCTCGCGGTACGACGGCGTGCGCTCCTCGACCACCACGGGCGCCTCGGCGGCGGCCGGAGCCTCCTCGCCGGACGCGGCCTGGGCGGTCGCGTCGGCCTGGGCGGCCGGGGCCTCGTCCTCGATGCCCAGCTCGGCCCGCTCCCGCGCGGCACGCGCGGCCAGGCGGTCGGCCTCCTCGCGCAGCTCGGTGGCGCGGCGCTGCGCGCGCTCCAGCTGGCGGGTCATCTCGGCGATCTCGCGCTCGGCGGCGCCGGCGATGCCGGCCGCGCTCTCCGCCTGGACCTCGATCAGCGAACGGGCGCCGGTGATCCGGGCGACCTCGGCGTCGAAGGCGTGGTCCAGGATGTGGCGGCTGGCGTCGACGCCCGCGTCCTCCATCAGGCGGAAGACGCCGCGGCGCTGGTGCGGCAGCACCAGGGTGACGACGGTGCCGGAGCGGCCGGCGCGCGCGGTGCGGCCGGAGCGGTGCAGGTAGTCCTTGTGGTCACCGGCCGGGTCCACGTTGAGGACCAGGTCGATGCCGTCGACGTGGATGCCGCGGGCGGCGACGTCGGTGGCGACGACCACGTTGACGTAGCCGTCCTTGAAGTCGCCGAGGACGCGGGTGCGGGCACCCTGGGTCATCCCGCCGTGCAGCGCGTCGGCCTTCACGCCGGCCTCGACCAGCTGCTCGGCGACGCGGTCGGCGCCCATCTGGGTGCGGACGAAGATGATCGTGCGGCCCTTGCGGGCGGCGATCGCGTTGGTGATCGGCGCCTTGTCCTTGGGCTTCACCACGAGGATGTGGTGGGTCATCGTGGTGACCGCGCCGGCCGACGGGTCGACCTCGTGGGTGACCGGGCTGTTCAGGTAGCGCTTGACCAGGGTGTCGATCTCGTTCTCCAGGGTGGCGGAGAACAGCAGGCGCTGGCCGCCGGCCGGCACCTGGTCGAGGATCTCGGTGACCTCGGGCAGGAAGCCCATGTCGGCCATCTGGTCGGCCTCGTCGAGGACGGCGACCTGGACGTCGTCGAGCTTGGCGGAGCCGCGGTTGATCAGGTCGCGCAGGCGGCCGGGGGTGGCGACCAGGACGTCGACGCCGCGCTCCAGCGCGTAGATCTGGTTGGACATCGAGGTGCCGCCGCAGACGACCTTGAGGCGCAGGCCGAGCACCGAGCCGAACGGCTCCAGGGCGTCGGCGACCTGCATGGCCAGCTCGCGGGTCGGGACCAGGATCAGGCCGCGCGGGTACTTGGCGCGGGTGCGCTCGCCGCCGGCGAGGCGGGTCAGCAGCGGCAGGCCGAAGCTGAGGGTCTTGCCGGAGCCGGTGCGGCCGCGGCCCAGCACGTCCTTGCCGGCCAGCGCGTCCGGGATGGTCGCGGCCTGGATCGGGAACGGCGTGGTGACGTCACGCTTGGCGAGGGCGCGGACGATCTCGTCCGGCAGGCCCAGGTCGCCGAAGGTGAGGGTCGGCTCGGCGTCGGCCTCGACGGTCGCGGCGTCGGCCTCGGCGTCGAACGCGGCCTCGGGGGCCTCGACGGCGTCGGTGGGGAGCTCGGTGGTGATATCGGCGGCGGACTCGCTCGCGGGCATGGCGAAGCGGGCGTCGTCAACGAGAGACATGCAAAACCTTCCGGAAGTGGCACGCGCCAAAGTCCGGGGTTCTGTTTCACAACCGCCTCTATGCGGTCAGCCACGGATCGCCGGAACGCGCCAAGGGCGCCAGATGGGAATAGGGCGCCAATCAAATGAATCAAACGAACGATCTACCACCATAGAGGAACCTCGGGATCAGAGGCAAATGCCCAGGCCAGCTCGTCAATGCGCACCCGTCACCGGACTGGGGGCCGACGATCCGGAGCTGCCGGGGGACGGGGACGGGGTCGGGGTCGGGGTCGGCGCCGGGGTCCCGTGGCCGCCCCCGCCGGTCGGCGAGGCCGCCGGGCTCGCCGTGGGCGTACCGGCCGCGCCGCCGCCCGAGCGCCCGTCACCGGTGCCGGCGCTGCCCCCGGAGCCGGCCGGGCCACCCGTGGCACCGGACGTGCCCGCCGAAGCGCCGGAGTCACCCGAGGGCGCGGAACTGGCGCTCACGCCCCCCGCCGAGCCCAGCGCGTCCTCATCCGGGAGCGCCCCCGGTACGGGCACCGCGCCCACCGGTGCGCCCTGGGTCACCTCCCCGGCCGCCGGACTCACCCCGGACACCGGCGTGCCGTCGCCCTGCACGCCCCCGGGACGCTCCGACCGCCCCCCGCCACCGCCCTGGTGCCCGGTCCCCTGCGTGGTGGCCGCCGCGCCGCCGGCACGGCCCCACTGCCCGGCCTGTCCGACCGGCACCGTGCCGCGCTTCTCCTCGGCCCCCGGGCCCACCGACATGCACCCGGTCAGCCCCAGCCCGGCCACGGCCAGCACCGCCGCCGCCCGCGCCACGCCCGTCCGCACCGCCCCGGCCCGCGACTCCGGCACGCGCGCCACCACCTCGCGCACCACCGCCCGTCGCGCCACCGCCCCGCGCGCCCCGGCCGCCCGCCGAGCCGCGGCACCCCTGCCGTCCGCCGTGTCCCGCACCGCAGCCTCCCGCACCGTCCGCACCGCAGTCACCGAGCTCCCTCTCCCGCCCCACCCGGGCCGCCCGTCCCGCACGGCCGCTTCCGCTGCCCAACGCGCGCCCGGGCCCCGGGACACGGGCAAGCCGGGCCGGGGCGCGAAATCCCCTCCGCCCGGCCCATCCGTACGCGCCCGCGCCCGGCCCGGGCCCCGGCGTGCACCCCCCGCCGGCGCACGCCGTACGCCCACGCGCCACCCGGCCGGGCCCGCGCCGCATGTGGTCAGCCCCGCGCGGTCGGCGGACGGCCCGGTCAGCCCCAGAGCGCCGAGGCGAGCCCCGCCCCCGCGTACACCGCCGCAAGGCCCGCCGCGATGCTGCCCAGCACATTGGCCAGCGCGTACCGCCCCGCCCCGTCCTGGGCCAGCCGCAGCGTCTCGTACGAGAAGGTCGAGTACGTGGTCAGCGCCCCGCACAGGCCGGTGCCCAGCAGCAGCTGGACGCGCGGCGAGGCCACGCCGGCCGCCGCCGCACCGGTGACCAGACCGAGCACCAGGCAGCCCGAGACGTTGACGAGGAAGGTCCCCCACGGGAACACCGAGTCGCGCCGGGACTGCACCAGCCGGTCGGTCAGGTACCGCAGCGGCGCCCCGACCGTCGCCCCGGCCACCACCAGCAGCCAGTTCACCGCCCGCCCCCGCCCCCGCCCGCGGCCCCGGAACCGCCCGCGCCACCGCCGTGGCCGCCCGCCGGCCGCCCGGCGTACCGGACCACCTCGCAGGGGTCCAGCGTCACCAGGCCGGACACCTCCAGCTCCGCCAGCCGCGGCAGGAAGGCCCGCACCTTCGGCTCGGCGTCCACGATCACCACCGCCACCGGCAGGTCCTCGCTGAGCGACAGCAGCCGCGCGGTGTGCACCAGCGAGGACGCGCCGAAGCCCTCGATGCCCCGAAACACGCTCGCCCCGGCCAGTCCCGCGTCCCGCGCCCGGTGGACGATCTCGCTGTACAGCGGGCGGTGGTGCCACCGGTCGTTCTCCCCGACCAGCACGGTCAGCCGCAGCGCCCGCACGGTCACCGGCCCCCGGCCCGCTGGCCCGGTCACCGCGTCCGGCCCGGTCACCGCCGTCCTCCCGGCCCGCCGAGGAGCAGACGGCGCGTCAGCCCGGCCGCCGCCCACACCGCGAACATCGCCGCCAGCAGCGTCCCGCCCAGGTACGCGAGCCCCGGGCCCGGCCGGCCCTCCACCAGCAGCCGCCGGATGTCCACCGCGTACGTCGAGAAGGTGGTGAACCCGCCCAGCACGCCCGTCCCGAGGAACGGCCGCACCAGCGGATGCGCCGGGCGCCCCTCGGTGACCGCCACCAGGAGCACGCCGATCAGCGCGCAGCCCACCGCGTTCACCGCGAAGGTGGTCCACGGGAAGGCGCCGGGCGCCTCCGGCCGGAGCAGCCCGGCGCCGTACCGCGCCACCGCCCCGATCGCGCCGCCGGCCGCCACCACCGCGACCACCGGCCCCTGCCCGCGCAGCACCGGGGGCCGCCGGGCGGCCGGGGGCGCCTCCTGCGCCGGCAGAGTGCCGTCCGAGGTCGTCACAACCACGCCTCCGAGCTCGTCGGCCCCCACGGACCGCCACGGCCCCCATGCCCCCTATGGAACCGCATCACCCGGCCCCGGCACCCGCACGGTCCGGCCCGCGGACCCGCCGCCGGCCCGTCGCCCGGCGGCCCGGCGGGAAACACCCGCCGCCACCACCTGGCACGCCGTCACCCCAGACCCGAGAATGATCCGGTGGAGATGACCCGGGAAGAGTTCGAGACGCTGGTCAGCGACGCGCTCGACCAGATCCCCCCGCAGCTCGCGGCCATGATGGACAACGTCGCCGTCTTCGTCGAGGACGAGCCGGACCCCACCGACCCCGAACTCCTCGGCCTCTACGAGGGCACCCCGCTCACCGAGCGCGGCGAGTGGTACGCGGGGGTCCTGCCCGACCGGATCATCGTCTACCGCGGTCCGACCCTGCGGCAGTGCGAGACCCGGGAGCAGGTGGTCGACGAGGTCCGCACCACCGTGATCCACGAGGTCGCCCACCACTTCGGCTTCGACGACCACGAGCTCGACGAGCTCGGCTGGTCCTGACCCGGCCCGCCCCGGCCGCCGCCACTCCTGGACCAAACCCGTTTTGGCGTTCCGCCCGACATCCCATATGCTTCTCGACGTCCCCGAACGCTGGAAACAGCGGGACAGGCCGCAAGCCCTCATCGTCTAGTGGCCCAGGACGCCGCCCTTTCAAGGCGGTAGCACGGGTTCGAATCCCGTTGGGGGCACGCAGTACCGTAGTAAAGTGCATGACCGCAAGACCCGGTGTGGAGAGACAACCGCACCTAGGTCCCGTGGAGCAGTTGGTTAGCTCGCCACCCTGTCAAGGTGGAGGTCGCGGGTTCAAGTCCCGTCGGGATCGCTCGTCTCGCAAGAGACGGTGCAGTACGGCCAGGTAGCTCAGTTGGTACGAGCGTCCGCCTGAAAAGCGGAAGGTCGCCGGTTCGACCCCGGCCCTGGCCACATAGCATGACCAGGCACGATGCCCTCGAAGCGAATCGCTTCGAGGGCATTTTCGCGTCGCCTGACGCCAACGACACAGCGGACGGTCGCTGTGCCGCCCCGGCCCGTCTTTACCGAAGCTAGACAAAGACCTCGATGATGCACTTGGCGGCGCCGCTGCGTTGGATTCGGGCGTCGCTGGTGACGAGCGGCACGCCGAGCGTCTCGGCAAGCGCCACGTACTGTGCGTCATATGCACTGATGTTGTGGTGCAGTTCTCGCACCCGCTGCCAAAGGATCAGCGTCTCGTGCCGCGTGATGGCGAGTGCCTGGTAGTCGGCTACCGCCTTCACCGCTTCCTTCTCCGCGAGCTTGCCGCCCCGCACCATGCCGAAGAGAGCCGACACCAGCTCATAGTCGAGCAGGCCGGGAGCAGCGAGCACATCCGCCCTGCGGAGCCGGTCCCGGACGGCATGGCCCGCAGGGCTGTGGTCGACGAGCACCCGAACCAGCGCAGAGCAGTCGATGACAACGCTCGAATTCACCGACGCTCCCGCCCGTCATCGATCGCGGCGAGGATGTCCGAGGTACTGACGTCGGTACGGGTCTCCCGGTCGAGACGGGCCATCATCTCGGCCAGCGTCGGCACAGCCGCCTCGCGGGTGACGAGGTCGAGCAGGTATGCCTGGAGGCTCTTCCCTGCCTGGGCCGCCTTGAGCTTGAGGGTTTCGAGAATCGGGTCCGGGACTTCACGGATCGTGATCGCAGTCATGCATGCATTTTAGCTGCAACGCCTGCAAAGTGCAGCGACTCGACTGGACCTGCTACGTACGGCCTCCGCCGGTTGACCCCAGCGCTGACGCCAACCGCCCCGCACCAAGGCGACCGATCGCGGCCTTCCACGGACGACAGAATCACCCAAAGCGGGGCATCTCACCGCCCCGGCTTGGCCTGAAAAGCGGAAGGTCGCCGATTCGACCCCGGCCCTGGCCACGGCTGCGAACAGCAGGAAGGCCCCGGAGAGATCACTCTCCGGGGCCTTCTGCGTGCTCGGTACGCCTACCCGTGCGCCCGCCGCGG
This sequence comes from Kitasatospora sp. NPDC004240, assembly GCF_053603215.1. Taxonomy (NCBI): domain Bacteria; kingdom Bacillati; phylum Actinomycetota; class Actinomycetes; order Kitasatosporales; family Streptomycetaceae; genus Kitasatospora; species Kitasatospora sp. NPDC004240. The sequence continues at coordinate 24,200 of NZ_JBSGFD010000104.1, forward strand.
GCCCCGGCCCCCGGACGGGGCGGGGCCGGGGCGGCGGTCAGGTCAGCGGAGTTCGAGGGTGCAGCACTTGACGCTGCCGCCGGCCTTGAGGAGTTCGGTGAGGTCGACGCCGACGGGGTTGAAGCCGCGGTCGCGGAGCTGCTGCTGGAGGTTGACGGCGGCCTCGGGAAGCAGGACGTTGCGGCCGTCGGAGAGGGCGTTGAGGCCGAAGACGGCGGCGTCCTCGGGGGTGGCGAGGATCGCGTCGGGGTAGAGCTCGCGCAGGACGGCGCGGCTGCCCGGGGTGAAGGCCTCGGGGTAGTACATGATCTCGGTCTCGGAGAGCACCGCCAGGGCGGTGTCCAGGTGGTAGAACTCCGGGTTCACCAGGGTCAGGCCGGTGACCGGGAGGCCGAAGAACTCCTGGGCCTCGGCGTGCGAGCGGGGGTCGGTGCGGAAGCCCGTGCCGGCCAGCACCCGGCGGCCGACCACCAGGTAGTCGCCCTCGCCCTCGTTGATGTGCTCGGGCCACAGGACGTCGGTCCAGCCGTTGGCGACGAACCAGGCGAGGTAGGCCGGGCCCTCCGCGGTGCGCTCGGCGTGGCGGAACCGGGCGGCGAACACCTTGCCGTCGATCACGGTGGCGCCGTTGGCGGCGAAGACCATGTCGGGCAGGCCGTCCAGCGGGTCGATCACCTCGACGGTGTGGCCGAGGCTCTCGTAGAGCTCCTTGAGGCCGGTCCACTGGGCGAGGGCGAGCGCGGTGTCGACCGGCTTGGCCGGGTTCATCCAGGGGTTGATCGAGTAGGTCACGTCGAAGTGCCGCGGCGGGCACATCAGGAAGCGGCGCGGGGTGGCCGTACGGGTCGCGGTCACGGGCGCTGTCACGGTCGCGGTCACGGGCGTGTCGGTGAGGGTCACGGGTCTTCCTCGTTCTTCGGTGGGACGGCCGCGGTCGGGATCGCCGTCCGCGGCCGTGGTGGATGGAGCCGTGGTGGGTGGGAGGGCCGGGAGGGTCGCTCGCGGCGGTCAGTCCGCCTCCGCCGCGAGGGAGGAGGTGCTGCCGGCCCGCCCCACGGCGAACCAGGCGGGGATCAGCGCCAGCACGGAGACCGCGCCGATCACCAGCCAGGCCGGGCGGCCCAGGCCGCTCCAGAGGGCCACGCCGGCCGCCGGGCCGATGGCCGAGCCGATGCCGAACATCGCGTGGGCGGCCCCCAGGTAGCGGCCGCCGGCCGCCGGCGGCGCCGCGATGGCCGGGTAGGCGAACATCGTGGGGCCCTCGATGATCTCGGCGAGGGTCCACAGCAGGGTGCCCGCCACGAAGACGGCCAGGCCGCCGGGCAGCGCGTACAGGGCCATGCCGGAGCCGAGCAGGCAGAAGCCGACGGTGAGGACGGTCCGCACCCGCCAGTTCTGGACGACCTTGGTCATCAGCAGCTCGAACAGGATGACCACCACGCCGTTGACGGCGACCAGCACGCCGTACCAGAAGGTGTCGTAGCCCGCGTCGCGGACGGCCAGCGGCAGGGTGCTCAGGTACTGCATGTAGACGGCCGCGTTGAGCAGCATCGCCACCAGGTACGCGAGGAAGCGGCGGTCGCGCAGCACCGCGAGGTACCCGCCGGCGGCGCCCCCGGCCTCGGCGGCGGCGGCGCTCCTCGGCTCGGCGGCACGCTTCGGCAGCGCGAACAGCACGATCACCGCGTAGCCGAGGGCGGCCACGGCCTCGCCGTAGAACAGCAGGTCGTAGGAGACGGCGACCAGCGCGGTGCCCAGCAGCGGCGCCGCGGTGGTGCCGACGTTGAGGGCCAGCCGGTACATCGCCGAGATCATCACCTGGCGGTTGCGCGGCACGAGTTCGGCGATGAACGCGGCGGCGGCCGGCCGGTACACCTGGCTGATCAGGCCGGCCAGCCCGACGGAGACCAGCATCGCCGGGTACAGCCGGACGTGCAGCACGGCGACCAGCAGCACGGCCGTGCCCGCCATGCCCAGCACGATGGTGCTGCGGGCGCCGATGCGGTCGGTGAGCGAGCCGCCGAGCAGCACGCCGAGCACCGAGCCGACGCCGTACACGCCGAGCGCCACGCCGCCCTGGACGTCGCTGAAGCCGTGGTCGGTCATGAAGAGCACCAGGAAGACCTGGATGAACGAGCCCAGCTTGTTGACCAGTACGCCGAACAGCAGGGCCTTCACCGCGAACGGCGACTCCACGAAGGTGGCCACCACCCCGGCCTGCCCGGCGCCGGGCCCGCCCGCAGGACCGCCGGACCGCTCCTCGTCGACGGCGGAGGTGCTCACCGGGCCCGGTCCTCGTCCTGGGCCCGGTCCTCGTCCTGGGCCCGCTCGACGATGCGCAGCGCCGCGGCGGCGCGGTCGAGCGCGGCCTCGCACTCCTCGGCCTTGGCGGCGACCGCGGTGACGTACCCGGCCCGGCCGGTCAGCAGGCCGCGGGGCGGCGGGGAGACGACGTCGCCGGGCGAGACCAGCACCACGGCCCGGTCGACCTCGGCCGGCAGCGCGTCGAGGTCGAAGCCGGCGCTGTCGATCTCGGTGTCGTCGTGGTCCACGTAGAGGAAGCGCACCGCCGCGATCAGGTCGCGCTCGACGGTGATCTCCGGTTCGCGGCCGCAGGCGACCGCCGCCGCGACCAGGCCGGGGTCGATGCCGGAGGCCGCCATGCCCAGGTACGGGATGAGGTCGCCGCCGAGGCGGGCGTTGACCTCGATCACCTTGGGGGCGGCCGTGTCGGAGAGCTTGAGCTCGGTGTGGGTCCAGCCGGTGGTGAAGCCCAGCGCCTCGTGGACGGCCTGCATCTGCGCCAGGAAGGCGGGGTCGTCGAGCAGCGGGTCGCGGTGCGAGACCACGTGCCCGGTCTCCTCGAAGTACGGCGGGAAGCCGACCCGCTTGTGGCCGACGAACAGCGGGCGCACCGTGCCGTCCACGACCACCGAGTCCACGCTGATCTCGGGCCCGTCGAGGTACTCCTCGACCAGCACGGCGTCCTGGTAGTCGGGCATGTGCGGCACGGTCGCGGTGTCGGCGAAGCCGAAGCACTCGGTCATCTGCCCCGGGTCGCGCACCAGCGAGACGCCGTAACTGGCGGCCGCCGCACGGGGCTTGACGATCACCGGGTAGCCGATCCGGTCGGCGGCGGCGAGCGCCTCGTCGACCGTGCCGACCAGGGCGAAGGCGGGCTGGGGCAGGTCGGCGGCGGCCAGCGCGGCCCGGCTCTGGTGCTTGTCCCGGCAGCGCCAGACCGCCTCGGCGGGCGTGGTCGGCAGGCCGAGCCGTTCGGCGACGGCGGCCGCCTGGTGCACCCGGGCCTCGTCCCAGCTCATCACCCCGTGCACGGGCTCGCGCGCGGCGAGGGACTCGGCGGCGGCGGTGACGGGCTCCAGGTCGGTGGTGGGGACCAGGGTGAAGCCGGCCAGGTAGGGGTTCTCCCAGGTGGGCTCGACCGTGTTGACGAGGTGGATCCGGTAGCGGGTGCTGATCGTCGCGAGCAGGTACTCGCGGTACTTCTGCGGGCCGGTCGATATCAGCACCAGCAGCGGACGCGCGGCGGCGTCCGCGGGCAGGGCGTCCACGGGCGCGGGCAGGGCGTCCACGGGCGCGGCCGGGGCGGGGCCTGACTCGGTCATCGGTACTCCAGGCGGCAGGGGCGGGAAGGGGGCATCCGGGGGAGGGGGCGGCCGGTCAGGCCGGCGCGACCACGTCGTAGAAGCCCTCACCGTCGAGGTAGCGGGCCGTCATGTAGTCGTGGGTGACGACGCCCTCGACCTCGTGCAGCAGGTGGACCAGCATCGGGTAGGTCATGTCGTTGACGGTCCGGCGGACCTCGTCGCCGGGCCGGACCTTGAGCAGCACGTCGTGGTAGCTCTCCAGGGCCTGCAGCTCGGCCAGCCGCGGGTAGCCGGCCAGCTTCCCCTCGCTGCCGGAGATCATGTTCACGCACACCGCGTGCCGCTCGACCCGGTAGCCGGTCTCCCAGCGGGCCAGGAAGGACTCCTGGTCCACGTACGCGGCCACCGTCCACTCCAGCTGGCTCTCGCCGATGGCCTTCCCGGTGAGCACCGGCAGCATCGCCCCGCAGACCCGGGCGCCGGTCTCGACCAGCCGCGGCCCGTCGGGGGTGAGCTTGAGCTCGGTGTGGGCGGGCCCGTTGCGGATGCCGAGCGCGTCCAGCACCTGCCCGGCGTACGCGACCAGCTGCTCCTGCTCGGGGCCCTCGCGCAGCATCAGCTGCGAGCCGCCGAGCAGGTCGCGCACGCCGTTGACGCCCAGGTGCTGGGTCTTCCAGATGTCGCAGACGTAGTGCCGGCCGTCGAGGCTGACCGTGTTGACGTAGTACTCGGCGCCGATCAGGTACTCCTGGGCGACCACGGCGTCGTTGCGCTGGCCGACCGCGCTCTGCATGCCCATCAGGAGCTCGAAGGCGGCCCGGACCTCGTCGGCGGTGTCGCAGAAGGTGACGCCGTCGTTGAGCGCGCTGCGCACGGGCTTGAGCACCACCCGGCGGGGGTGGTCCCCGTACCAGGCGAGCAGGGCGTCCAGGTCGGTCGCGAGGATCTGGTCGGCGGCCGGGACGCCCGCCGCCTTGACCGTCTCGACCATGCGGAACTTGTCGCGGCGGGCGGCGCTGAGCGCGGTGCCGTTGCCGCGCAGCCCGAGCGCCTCGCCCAGGGCGTCGGCCAGTTCGACGCCGATCTCGGCGCCGGCCAGCAGCGCCACCGGGGCGTACGGGCGCAGCGCGTCGAGGGTCGCGGCGACGTCACCCCCGTGGCGGACGACGCCGATGAAGTCCTCGGCCCGGAAGGAGGCGGCGAAGACCTCCGGCGGGTCGGTCTGGCTCTGGACGTGCAGGGTGTCGTAGCCCCGGGCGTGGAACAGCGGGGCCAGGTGACTGGCGGTCGAGTAGGCGTCGACGATCGCGACGACCGGCCGGGTGGCGGGCGCACTGGTCATGGCGGCTCTCCTTGGTTACGGGATGCTGACCGGCTCGGCGGCCGGGACGAGGGCGGGGCCGGCGAGGTCCGGCCCGGTCACGACGGCCCCGGCCGCCGCAGCGGCAGCGGTCCGGACGTCGATGGCCGCCCTGACCAGGCCCGCGAAGAGCGGGTGCGGCCGGGTCGGACGGGACTTCAGCTCCGGATGCGCCTGCGTGGCCACCAGGTACGGGTGCGTCTCCCGGGAGTACTCCACGTACTCCACGAGATCACCCTTCGGTGACAGCCCGGAGAACACCAGACCCGCCTTCTCCAGGTCGGCGCGGTAGGCGTTGTTCACCTCGTAGCGGTGGCGGTGGCGCTCCTCGACGTAGGGCTCGCCGCCGTAGACCTCGCGCACGA